>DASPSM010000342.1:0-5105 GCA_035623955.1 Planctomycetaceae bacterium | reverse complement strand
GCTTTCGAGGTCGACATCCGTGTTCACCAGGGATGGGAGAACATCGTCAAGAATGCCCGTCCCGACATGGCAATCGAGAGCTTCGATTTCGTCCGCAACGTGCTTTACGTGCACCTGATCTTCGCGATCTCGACGCCCCTCTTGTGGATCGCGACGATCGCCCTGGCGTTGCCAAGATTCGGCAATCCGCCGTACCCCTCACGGCACGGCCCCGTGCACAAGCTGTTGGGCTGGTGCTCGGCGACCGACCTGGCGCTCACCTCGGCGACCGGCCTGGTGTTTTACTACTTCGCATTTATCGCGGGCTAGTGCGGCCGGCACTCATTCGACATCCGTTGAAGATCGCACGGTGACACTTTGAAGGTGCTGCACTTTTCCCAAGCCGACAGCTCTGCTGTCGTTACAGAATCGACAGCGGAGCTGTCGGTTTGGGAAAGCGAACGCGACAAAGATTCCTTAATCGAGCGTGCAGGTCACGTCGCTCTCAACGGCTGGTAACCCAGACGCGAAACATCGGCTCACCGACAATCATCGCCGCGGAATGGGTCGAATCCCGGTGGGACGGGGCCAACCGTGCGGCGACGCGTCGGTCCCGCTATGCTGGGCTTTGTCTGGGCGCTCGCGTCCTGTCGAATCTCATTGGGGGATCAATCGTGAAGATCGTGGTTACCGTCCTGCTCGGTTGCGCGGCGTTTCTCCTTGTCCTCGAACCAGCCTGGGCCGCCGATCTCAAGGCGGGCCGCGCGCGGATCGACATCACGCCGCCCCTCGCGCTCAAGCCGGCGCTCGGCGGCTATGGCGATCGGATGAACAAACCGGCGACCGGCGTGCATGACCGCATCTTCGCCAAGGTGCTGATCCTCTCCGAAGGGGACAAGAAGTTCGCTCTGATCACGGTCGACGCTCTCGGTTTCGCCCCGCCCGTGAAGACAGCCGTGCTCGACCGGCTCGCCGGCAAGGGATGGACGGCCGACAACCTGATGCTGTTGGCCAGCCATTCCCACACGGCCATCGAGATGAACGCGCTCAACCCGCTCAACGACTTTCAGGTGCCGCAGCTCGGCCTGCACAATCCGCCGCTGTTCGAACTCACTATGAATCGCCTCGCTCAGGTCATGCTCGAGGCAGAGAAGGAGCTCGTGCCGGTCGCGGTGGGAACCTCGAGCATCAAGCTCGAGGGCTGGAACCGCAATCGTCGCATTCCCGGTGGAATCACCGATCCCGAGCTGACCGTCGCGCGGATCGACCGGCTCGACGGCAGACCGTTCGCTGTCTTCGTCAACTGGACCGCCCACCCGACCTTCATGGGGTCGGAGGATATGTGGTTTTCGGGCGACTGGCCCGGCCAGATGCAGCGAACGCTGGAATCGCTGATCGGCGACGACGTGCAGGCGATGTACGCCAACGGCGCGGAAGGGGATCAGACGACCATCGCACGGCCCAACTCGGGCGAGTCGCACTGGGAACGGGCGGAACGCTACGGCCGCGACCTCGCGGTCAATGCGTGGGGCGTCTGGCAGAAGATTTCGCCCGCACGCAATCCCGCTTTTGGATTCTGGCGGCAGGAAATCGAGCTGCCCAAGCGGCAGTGGCATCCCAACTTTCGGGAGACCGGCGGCAAGGAATACGGAATGACCGAGGAGCTTTTGCGCGAGATGTTGCCGAAGCTTTTCCCCACGCGGACGGCCAGCGTGTCGCTGCGCCTGGGCGATTTGCTCATCGTCGGCATCCCGGGGGAGTTGGCCGCCGGGCTCGGGCTCGAAGTGAAGCGGCGGGCGGGAGAAATCACCGGGGCCAGGCACCCGATCATCGGCGGCCTGGCCGACGAGTGGATCAGCTACATCCTGCCGATCGAGCAGTACAGCATGGGGAAATACGAAGCCAGCATGAGCTTCTACGGCCCGACGCTGGCCGACGTCATCGTGAAGGGAGCGCTGGCAGGCGTCGAGAACCTGCAGAAGCACATGCAGACGACGAAGCAGGCGAGCAACTAACTCACAAAGCATTGGGGCATCGAAGCCCGGATTGTCGTGCCGGCCGCTTGTTCTCGCCGAATTCTCGTGCTGAAACTCAAAGCTCGCTATTCTCGGGCATCGATGGGCCCGCCTTGCCGCGCTGCAGGAGATGCAGGATGCCGGCGGCGGCAAAGGCGGCACAGCCGATGCTCAAGAGGATCAACAGCTGGTTGTCCCGGAGAAGCACCCAGAAGTGGTGCATGTGCCGGCCGAACCACAAAAGCAGTCCGACCCACACCGCGGCCCAGACTGTCGCCCCGGCAAGATTGCACACGCTGAAATAGCGCCAGGAAATGTTCAGACTGCCGGCAAGGATTCCATAAATCTGCCGCAGGCCCTCAAAAAAACGGGCCAGCACGATCACGCCCCCGCCATAGTGCGAAAAAAAGCCTTCCGCCTTATGCAGGCGCTCGGGCGTGATCCAGATGAATTTGCCATATCGCTCCAACACGCGGTGTCCGCCAAAGCGACCGATGGCGAAGCCGACAAAGCCTCCGAGTATCGAGGCCGTCCACGCCGTCAAGGCAACCCGCGACAGGTCGAGTTCTCCCTTGGAGGCGAGCAGGATGGCCGTCACGAAAGCGAATTGCCCTGGAAGCGGAATCCCGAAATTCTCCACAAACAGAAGAACGAACAAGCACGCATACCCGTAATTGTGAAGCAACTCGTGGACGGGTACGTGAATCTCAGGAAGGTGCCACACGGGAACCGAGTCCGTTCTCAAAGGAATCGACACAGTCCGAGCAGAGGGCGCTCCAAACCGCAATCAGCACAACGTCGCGCGTGCGGAATAGGATCATCGGGATTACATCAGCATAAACCAACCGCGTCAAAAAAGACCGTAGCGCAAGCGGTTGTCCGCGCCCGGAACTTCCGATAGAACGGACGGGCGTCGCCCGGCGCAATGAACGACTCGCAGGAACGGTGCCGAATCGCAATGACTCACGAACAGGCGATGTTGGCCTACTTGAGACTGGCCGACGTTTCGAAACGAAAACAGCAGCTCATCGGACGCGACAAGCTGCTGGTCCTCGCCGCGGCCGCGGCCTGTCGCGCCGGTTGGATCGACGTCGGCGAACGGTGCCGCCAGCTCGTGCTGGAGCACAATCCGGCCCATCTGATCGGCACGTATCCGACTGCGGCCGACGCCATGCGCAGCGGCGACTTCACGCCGCTCGTCAACCAGCTCGAGCGGATGTGCGGCTACGAGCGGGCCGAGTTCCTGGTGAGCGAGCTCGGCCTCGACCAAGGATCCGAAGAAAGCGGTCGCGACGCGGGGCAGATTGCGCTGTCCCTGTTGGGACAGCGGCAAGAATGAGGCGACGGGGAGCCTACATCTCCTCAGAGCCGTCGGAATTCGGAGTGGGGCGTTCGCTCTGTGGCTTGAGGGTCGCCGTGCTCCGCGACCGGTCGCGCGAATTGCCGTTGGAGTGGCCCGCGCCCTCCCGGTCCGCCGCGCTCTGACCGCGGACAGCCGGCGGCCGTTGCGTCAGGTCGCGACTCCCCGTGCCCGAGCCTGGTTCGCCCTGGGACCGCCAAAACGGGCCCTTGGTGGCCGGAACGAACCGGATTTGGCCGGTTGCGTCCTGTGGTCCGTCGACCGAAGAGCTTGCAAAGGGGGAGCGCTCGTCTTTGCCGGACTGAGGTTTCGAGACTTCTCGCGTGCGGGAGACCGCTCGAGCGGGGACTTGCTTGGGATGCGGGGATTCCGCGGGAGGATTATTCCCGCGCGTCGATTTCGCCTGACTCACAGCCAAGCTGCCCGTGCGCTTGGTGCGCGGCCGGTCGGCGGGGATTTGCAGCGTCATGCCCACCCGGAGCCGCGCATTGGGGCTCTGCAGCTGCCCCCGATTGGCCGCGAAGATCTCGCGATAACGGTTGCTGTCGCCCAGGAAATGCTGCGCGATCCTGCTCAGCGTGTCGCCGCGCCGAACGGTGTAGGTGATCGGCGCAGTAGAAGCAGTCGAAGCGGCGAGCGGACTCGAGTTGGATCGTTCGCCGTCATGTCCCGCCATGGCGGGACACCCGTCGCGTCCGTCGGGTGAATGCTGCCACGTCGCCGCGTCTTCCAGCAGGGAATCGGGCGGGTCAAACGCGGGGGAGTTGGGCCGAATCGTCAATTCGATCGGGTTATCGGCATTGGAATTCGAGCTGGTGAGCGGGCCCTTTGACGGACTGGGCGTGACGGACACCGGCACGGCAGCCGATCGCTCCTTCCTGACGGAGACAAACTGATCGATCGGCTCTGTCGGCAATTTCCCTCCGTCGTACGGCAGTGTTTCTTCCGAGTCGGTCACGATCGGACGGTCACGCTCGGCCGTTTGCGCCTTCTTTGGCGGTTCGGCCGGCTCAATCGCTTCGATCGTCCCCAGCGTCACGGCCGGCTTCGGGGCAGGCGGGTCGGATTTGTCGGCGATGTACGGCTTGGGGCCCGGGCGCTGATCGATGTGCTGGTCGAGAATCCTGGCTTTGGCCAGTTTCAGGCCGTTTTCGACAAACTCCTCGTTGCGAAAGCAAAAGGCTCCCGCAAAACCGATCAAGAGGATGGCCAGCGATAATCCGAGAACCTTGTCGCGCCCCATAAGTCACGTCTCCGCCTGCGGCAAAACGGCCTTCGAGCATCAGTCGGCAGAGGTCGCCAAGGGGTGATATCGGGCGGTGGCGAGATTCCTTCGCAGACGAACTTCTCGGGGCGGATCGGACTTGAGGTTTTTCTTCGCGCGACGTCCAGATGGCTGGGTAATTCCAGCCCTGACGTGTTCGGGTTCGGAGGGATCGCGCAAAGCGCACGTTTCCTCCGATGCTGCCGAGCGTGGCGCTGTTACGCGACGAAACGGCGCGGCGACAGTTCACGCCCTATCGGGGGCCCCGTCCACGGCCGCCAAAACCCAGCCTTCGCCTGCCAGTCGCGTTCTCCGGCGGAGGCGCCTGAATCGTAGCGGGCGGCGGGGTGACGGGCTGCGCTGTGGCCACGGGCGTCGCCGTGGGCGCCGGAGAGAGCGGCAGGGTGATGGTGGGGTCATCTTTCAGTTGACCCGCGCGCTGTAACAAGTCTTGCAACTCCTGCACGTGTTTCTCGCCATTCGGGTG
>DASPSM010000328.1:0-5671 GCA_035623955.1 Planctomycetaceae bacterium | reverse complement strand
GGGCTCGCGGTCTTTGTGCGCTAGGCCCGCGCTCCTCTGAATCCGATACTGAGCCGTCGGTCCTTAGGCAGTCCCTTGCGATGACTGGTCGCCAATGGACTGTCAAAACAACCGCCGGTGCCATCCGTATTGGCAAAAGCCGGGATCGGCCCGGAAGCCCCCCGCTACTCTCTTGAGAAGCTCACGAAAAGCGATCTCTCAGAAATCGAGACCACCCTGCAAATAGAGATTGCCTGCTTGCAAATTGAAAGGCGCACTTCGGAATGCGTCGAGCGCTCAATAATTGAAAAACGGTAAAGGCTCTTGCGCATCCACAGGTTTAAATTGGGCGGCCGCAGATCTTTTCGTGCTGAGTGCGCGCCGCATGATGACGTCGCATATGTTGCTTTCACCTCGCCGCCAAATGAAGAAGCCTAAACTACACGCAAAGATTTTCTTGTCAACCGACTACGCGTCAAAATTTTTGATCGCGCCGCGTGAGAGCCGTTCGCGCGAAGCGCATCTCAATTCGTGAGCGTGCCTTTCGACGATGGCACATCTTTCTGGCGTGGATCGAGAGCCACGGCTTCGCGCAGGGCGCGGGCGGCGCCTTTGAACACTGCTTCTGCGATATGGTGGCTGTTTGCGCCGTGGTGCAGCACGAAGTGCAGATTCATGAGTGCGTTGGCAGCAACCGCCTGCCAGAAGACCTCGACCAGCTCCGCGTCGAATTCTCCGATTTTGCTCGTCGGAATGACGACCTTGTAGACGAACCAGGCCCGGCCGCTCAGATCAAGGGCCGCCGTCACGAGCGTTTCCTCCATGGGCAAAGTCACGCTGCCGTAGCGCGCGATGCCCCGCTTATCGCCGAGCGCCTCCGCGAGCGCTTTGCCCAAGCAGATGCCGACGTCCTCGACCGTGTGATGTTGATCGACGTGCAGGTCGCCGCGGGCCTTGATCGAAAGGTCGATCAGCGAGTGCCGACCCAGTAGTGTCAGCATGTGATCGAAGAAGCCGACTCCCGTTTCAATTTCCGTCTTTCCGGCGCCGTCGAGTGATAATTCCAGCTCGATGTTGGTCTCGGCCGTTTTGCGTTTGATCGCCGCCCGGCGCGTCATGCAAGCACGTCCTTGAGGGCAGAAAGCAGTCCGCTGACTTCATCGTCGGTTCCGACGGTGATTCGCAGGCCGTCGATTTCGGCGGGCGGGCTACTGCCCTGCGCGTCCGGAAACCGCATGTATCGAACCAGGATTTTTCGGTCCTTCAGCCGCTGGTAGATTTCGCGATGACTCGGCCCGGCCGCCCGTTTGCTCTCGGGGCGCGTTGCCCAGACGAAATTCGCCTGGCTATCGACCACGCAAAATCCGCAGGCGCGCAGCGCGCTCGTGAGTCGTGCGCGCGTCGCGCGAATCCGCTCGACGTTGGCCCGCATCCAAGCCTGGTCGTCGATCGCTGCCAAAGCCGCCGCCAGTGACAGCGTGTTGCAGTTGTAGCTGTCCTTCACCTTGCGGAGGCCGCGAATCACGTCCGGGTGCGCCAGGGCGAATCCAAACCGCACTCCGGCCATGCTGTATGACTTGCTAAATGTCCGCAGCAGGATCACGCGTTCTCCCGCCCCGCCGGGTTGCGAAAGGAAGTCACAGTGGTCGGGCTGGTCGGCAAAATCGGCGTACGCGCCGTCGAGCACCAGCACGCCATTCGGCGGGATCAGCGTGCGGATCTCGTCCCGCGTCCAGGCGTTTCCGGACGGAGAATTCGGATTCGGCACAAAAGTCAGCTTGCTGCGTTCAATTAACGGACGCGTGATCGCGTCGTTCCACGACCAGTCGGCGTTGAGTCGAATCCGCTCGTGCCGGCCCCCCTGCAAGTCGGCCAGCGTTTCGTACAGGATGTAGCTGGGATAGGGGAACGTGACCAGCTCACCCGGATCGATAAAGGCACGGGTTATGAGCGTCAGGCACTCGTCGCTGCCGTTGCCCGGCAGAACCCAGTCCGGATCGACGCCGAATAGAGCAGCCGCTTTCTTGCGGAACGCGGTTGCCAGTGGGTCGGGATAGATATTGAGCCGTCCCTCTGCAGCTGCGATGACCGCTGCCCGGACGGCCGGCGACGGAGGGTACGGGTTCTCGTTGGTGTTGAGCTTGATCCAGCCTGCCTCTTGCGGCTGCTCGCCCGGCGTGTAGCCTTCGATGCGTTCGATATCCGGGCGAAAAAGACTGCCATGGGAGGAGGACTGCCCGGCTGGCCGAGACGATGTTTGCATGGAAACCAAATCGCCCTCGCGGACCAGGTAATGCCGGCACGCGCTGCCTGGACGAACGCGCCCTCCGATCGACGGCAACGCCCGCCGGGGCAAGCCCTTCTCTAAATCGACCGGTCCGCGCGTGTCATCTTAGAAAAGCTCTCCCTCCCCAGGAAGAGACACTTCGGCCCCTGGCTCGGGTTCAGGCGCCCGCTCGGATTGTTGCGATTTCTTCGGCTCGGCAACCCCTTTCGGCGCCGGCTCGGCCCGTGCTTTTTCGCGCCGGTCGGCGGCCGCCTGACTCGTCTCGAGCGTCGACGCGGCGTCAAAAGGCGTCATGATCGGATTGCCCGACCGATCGAAACCGGACAGAAGTTCAATTTTCTGCTCGGCCTGCTCCAGAGTCTGATAACAGTGCCGCAACAGGGAAATCCCGCGCTCAAACCCGGCGATCGACTCCGCCAATCCCAGAGATCCCCCTTCGAGCAGCCGGACGAGATCCTGCAACTCGCTGAGGCAGGCCTCAAAACTCTGCTCGCCGGGCGGGCAGCCACCCGATGTCGAGTCGGACATGTTCAACGCGGTCCCAGTTTGCAGTCCCGCCGACGAATTGGTCGGCCTCACCGTTTTTATCCGCGTTGGCTTCAGCGTTCCACCCTTTCGATGACGCTGCTGAGCCGGCCTTCGCCCAAAAGCGTCTCGATGCGCTCGCCCACCTGCACTTCGTCGGCCCTGCGAACGATTTCGCCGGTCGGTTCGCGCCGGGTCAGCGAATAGCCGCGACTGAGAACCTTGAGCGGGCTCAAAGCGTCAAGGTGCATGCTGAGCGCTTGCAGCTCGTGAGAGGCGCGTTCAATTCGTCGGCGCATTCCGCCAGCGATTCGATGCGACAATTCTTCGAGTTGGCGCTGGCGATCGCGCACCTGGTCGAGCGGACGGCTTAGCGCGCGGCAGCCGGCCAGCGCGTCGAGCGCCAATCGCCGGCGCCGCAAAGCATCGCGGGCGGCGCTTTCCATCCGCACGGCGAGGTGCGCGACGTCCGAGAGAATGTCCGTCCGTTGTGGAACGACAAGCTCGCCAGCCTCGCTGGGCGTGAGTGCCCGTTTGTCGGCGACCAGGTCGGCGATCGTGACGTCGATCTCGTGACCGACCGCGCTCACTACGGGAATCGGACAGGCAAGAATCGCGCGGGCCACGATCTCTTCATTGAAGGCCCAAAGGTCCTCCAAGCTGCCGCCGCCGCGCCCCGTGACGATGACGTCCACGTCGGGCAGACGCGTTGCCGACCGAAGTCCCGCAGCGATCGCCGCAGCCGACCCCGGCCCCTGCACTGGCACCGGCACGATCACGAGATCGCAGGCGGGCCAGCGTCGGGTGATCACTTGCAGCAGATCGCGAACCGCGGCTCCCGCGGGACTGGTGACGAGGGCGATGCGGCGAGGAAACCGAGGCAACGGACGCTTCCGCTCCGGTGCAAAGAGCCCTTCGGCCGCGAGCTTTTCGTAGCGCTGCCGAAAGGCAAGCTCCAGCGGCCCGATGCCTTGCGGCACGAGTTGCTCGACGACCAGCTGATAACTTCCCCGGGCCGCGTAGACCTCGATTGGGCCCGTAGCGACGACATGCAAGCCGTCGTGCAACTGGAAGCGAACACGCATTGCCGCGCTGCGCCACAGCACGGCGCGAATCTGAGCGGACTCGTCCTTCAGCGTGAAGTAAACGTGACCCGACGCCGCGCGCGAAAAGTTGGAAATCTCTCCTTCGACGCAAACCAAAGGAAAGCTCGTCTCGACGAGCGCTTTGAGGCGCCGCGAGAGTTCTGCGACGGAAAGCACTTCCTGCTCGACCACGTTCTTTCCCACGGCTTTAGCCAAGCTCCAGCGATCGAATGTATTGAATCGCGCGACCAGCATCGCCGGCCCGGTCGTCGCCCTGCGTTCGATCGACGCAGAACCAGCCGCGATAGTCAAGTTCGTAAATCACGGCCAGCAGCTCTTGCCAGGCCACCTCTCCACGACCGACTGGAACCTCGGTGGCCAAGCCGTCAGCATCGCGCGTCGCATCGCGAACCGTCACATAGCTTAGGAGCGTTCCCCAGCCGGCAACCGCCTCGAGCGGCGATCGGCCGGCCGAAACGACGGGCACCGGATCGAAATTGATCCCCACAGGCCCGGAGGAAACTTGTCGCAAGAGATCGAGGAGCGTCGCCGTCTCGCCCCCCGGTCCCACCGCCAGCGTCACGCCAACATGGTTGCCATGCCCGGCCAAATCGCTGAGCACAGCCAGCGGCGTATCTTTTGTCGCTTCGTTCTCGCGAGGCAGGCGCCCCATCCTGACTGTGACCACGCGGCACCGGAGCAGCGAGGCGAAATCCATCGCTTGCTTGAGAGCGGCGATGCGCGCGTCGAGACGCTCCGGATCGAAGAGCCCGCGTCGCAGCGGGAGATCGAGCGCCGCAATCGACAGCCGCATCTCCTCGAGCCGGTGCAGCAGCTCCCGGCGACCAGTCGCAGACAGCTCATCGGCCTTTAATTCGTTGCGGCAGTCCAACTGCACGCCGGCCGCCCCGAACTGGGCAGCCAGGACCAGCGAGGGCTTCAGTGGCCGGCTCAAACAGCGTGTGGCGATCGCTAGAGGCAGCGGTCTCATGGGTTGGGGCCGTGCGGGCCGGCGGCATTATAACCGCTAAACCCGCGCCAATCGGCCCCGGCGGATCTCGCGTCGAGACGTCCGCGCAATTCGGCCGATCTTGAGCGATGGTTACGATCGGAATCCTTTTCCAAGTCGAAGCGATGTCCATCTTAGTGTTGTTGGCGTGCCTCGTCGCGGCCGGCCAGGATCCGTCCGCCCTGCCCCCTGATGGGGCAGCCAACAGCAGCGAGGAAACTCCGGTTCCGGCCGCACCGGCGGCTCCGCAGCCGCCCAAGGCCGCCCAGAGTCACGCCGGCGCCGCTCCGAGCGCGACCAACGATCCATTCGCGGGCGCCGTCGAAGTTTTTAATTTCGGCTTTGAAGAGGGTGAGGACCGCGATTTCGACCGGCACCCCGACGGCTGGATCCGTCGCAAGGGGACCGACTTCCCGCGCTATATCGAAGGTGCGATCGACCGCGAGCACGGGCACGGCGGCAAGGGCTCGAGCCTCTGCTTCAGAGCCAACGGCGGCCGGATCACGATGTATTCGAAGCCGATCGTCATCGATCCCTACCACTCCTACGTCTTCCGCGGCTATGTTCGCACGCAGATGCTCGAGAACGACGCCGCCCTCGTCTCGATCTCGCTGCTCAATCACAAACGGCAAAGGGTGCAGCGGTTTCTGACGCGACCGGTGACCGGAACGTTCAAAGACTGGTGCCTGGTCACGATCGGCCCCGTCGTGCCTCACGAAGACGTGCACTTCGTGGTCGTCGGCTGCCATCTCGTCCCCCGAAGCCGCTCGGACATCCGCGGGGCCG
>DASPSM010000316.1:0-3619 GCA_035623955.1 Planctomycetaceae bacterium | reverse complement strand
AGCGTCTCGGTCGGCCTGTCGAAGGTGATGGTCGACTTGAATGCTCCCAGCACGGTGGGCGCGTCGGTGGCGACGCGCGGTTTTCCGGTGCCGACGCTCACCCGGATCTCGGTCTTGCCCCCCGAGATCACGTCGCCGTCGCGCAGAAAGGTCGCGTTGACGCGGTTCCCGTTGACGAACGTGCCGTTACGGCTGCCCAAGTCGACCAGGTAGCAATCGGGGGGACGGATCTCGATCCGGAAGTGGTGCCGCGAAAAGTGCAGGTCGTCCTGCAGGCACAGATGGGACCACGACCCGCGGCCGACAAGAAACGTGTCGTAGCGATCGAACTCGAAGTGCTTTCCCTGGTGCGGGCCGGAGACGACTTCGAGGGCGACCCGCACAGTCTGCCGCTGCCGAAGCTCGGTGTCGCCAGGCATCCGTCGGTCCCTGAGATGGAGTCGGACATGCGGATTATCCCACGGCCAACTGGCGGCAACAAGAAGCGTGACCGCGTCGGCGAAGGTCAACCATGAGGGTTAACCCCTAGGCCCGAAAGGGCCGCTGGCCGGCCAAATGGGACTTTGTTGAAAAGAGCAGAAACGCAAACAGACCGCGCCGCTCGTCCGGTGTCTTCGCAAGAGCGGTGGGCATCAGAGAAGTGTTATGAATCTTGCGTTGCTTTACGTCCCATACGGCGAGCATTCGCCGCGTCGCGTCCGGCAGGAGTAGCTCGATCTTCTGAGACGTCTCACTGACGGCAAGCTCCCAGACGAGGATGTATGCCCGCATTGGCCGCTGCTCGAAGAATTGCGGGTTGCCGATGGGGGGCGCATTCCATCGGGCGCCGGTCGGGTTGGCGGGACGTGAGTTGCCGCGGCTCCAGTCGACGACGACCGCCGTCTTCGGCGTTTTGCCGTCACCGGCGGCAATCTTGAGAGCCTGGTCCCAGTCTTTCACCGGAAAGATCTGTGCCTTGGGCCAGACCGACTTGAGCGCGAACTGCAGCCGGGCCGGCGGCGACGATTCGCTGATCAGCAGGCACGCCTCGGCATCGAGATGGTCGGGGGCCAGGCTGCGGGCAAACGCCACCAACGCCTGGCTGTCGGCATCGGCCCGTTCGAGTCCGGCAAGCCCCAGCCCTGCGTCGCCCAATATGAATGCGGTGAGCAGGCCGGCGATCAACAGCCATTCGCGCAGCTCGCTGCGGCGACAAAGCTCCTGGAGCGCGCGGCCCAACAGCAGCGCCGCGGCCAGCGCGATGAAGGCTCCGCGCAATGACGCGTCGGGCACCAGGGTTTCGGTTTGCAAGAGGGCGTAGCCGCCTCCCAAAGTCGCCAACGTCAGGCAGACAAACTCGAGCAGGCTGACTTTGCGCCGCAGGACTTCGTCGAGCGCCGCCGCCGCCATGCAGACACAGGCGGCCGAAAAGAAAAGCCGCCACATGCCCGTGTAGAGTGACGGGCTGCCACCGTTGGTGAGCGACGCGGCGAAAATCGCCCCTGCAGCGACGATCCAAACCGCGAGGAAACGCAACGGCCCGCGCGATTCGCCCTCCGCCCGCGCGCGAACGCGACTCGACCCAAACATGCGACGTCCGACGATCCATAGTCCGAGCACCGTCAATCCGGCAAGCGCTCCGCTGGCCGGCAGAATCTCGCCGAACACTTCTCGGGCGAACCGTGCCGACGAGAGCGGCGCTTCCGGCGGCACCCCGCTCGACGAATCGGTGGCAAACAGCCAGGCGGATCCGAACTCGCGGCCGTAAGAGTAGAGCATCATCAGCTCCCACCATCCGCCGGCGGCGAAAGCGGTCGCCGTCATCACTCCTAGGGAGCGCACGGCGCGCCAGTTGGACCAGAGCCGACGGCCGCGCGCGGCCGCCGCACCGCTGCGCCCGATTCCGCCCGGCCGCGAATCGCCAGACGGTTCGACCCGCATCAGCGAGATGACGAACAACACCGCAATGACCACCAGGGCCAGCGGGCCGCCGGCGAGCAGACAGACTCCGAGCGCCAGCCCGCCGATCAAGAGATCGATCGACACAATCTCGCTTGCTTGCCAGACGTGCCCGAAGAATCCCCAAAATGCAAAGAGCGCCGCCGAAACCGCCAGCGCCTGCGGCCCCGAATGTCGGTACTGCGCGAGAAACGTTCCGTGAAAAGCGGCCAGCGCCGCCGAGATCAATCCGACCCGCGGCCCGGCCAGGCGTGACATGCAAAAGAAGCAGGCCGGCACGAGGCTCGCGGCCGAGAGATATTCAAACAGCGGAACCGAATTCGAATCGACAGGGGCCCAGCGGTCGACCGCCGCCAACAGCCAGCTCGCCAGCGGAGGTTGAAACTTGAGGGTCGAAACGGTGCTTGCCGCTCCCGGGTCGACACCGTCGAAAATGCTGGGGACGGTCGAGAGCTCGAGCCCCTTGAGCCGCCACTGGGCATCGCGCTCGGAAAGCGTAGCCGCCTCGAGCGCCACGATGCCAGGCACGATGGCGAGCACGAAAACGAGCGGCGACAGCGACGCGGCCCGCTCGAGGATCGAAAAGACCTCCTTCGGGCGGTGGGCGGCAAGTTGCAGCAGCCTGGCGTCGTCGACAACAGTCATTTTTTTCGCGGGCTAACCGCGTTACGCGGTCACCGCGCCGACGCAGCCAGCTTCCATGATCCGGCCTGGCAGACGATTTTTTTCTCGAGAGCTAACCGCGCGTTACGCGCTGACTCATGTCACGCGGCTAGCCTGCATCACCCGATCGTGTCCGACGTTTCCAGCGGATGATGTCGTCCAGAATCGCGCCTAATGGCATTGTCGGCTTGGTGCCGATCGTTTCGTAGAGACGCGTGACGTCGGGCACGCGGCGCCGCACGTCCTCGAAGTCGTCGCCGTATGCACGACGGTACGGAAGATAGTCAATCTTCACTTTCGAGTCGACCCGGCTGATGATCTCTTCGGCCAGCCGGCGAATGGTGACCTCCTCATCGCTGCCAATGTTGAAGACGCGACCGACGGCCGCCTCTGTGTCGACCAGGCGGATGACGCTGTCGACGACCTCGCGCACATGGGCGAAGCAGCGCGTTTGCCCGCCGTCGTCGTAAACGATGACCGGGCCCCCGCTGAGGGCCTGATCGACAAATCGGGGAATGACCATTCCGTAGTGCCCGACCTGGCGCGGGCCGACGACGTTGAAAAATCGCCCCACGACAACCTTGAGGTTGTACTTGCGGTGATAGGCCAGAGCCAAGAACTCGTCGATCGCCTTGGAGCAGCCGTAGGCCCAGCGGGGCCGCGAGGTGGGCCCGAGAAACAGATCGTCCTCCTCGCTCCAGCGGTCCTTCGGGTTTTTTCCATAGACCTCGCTCGTCGACGCCAGGAAAAACCGCTGGCCCCCCTGCCCCGCCAATCGCAACAGCACTTCGGTCGGATAAATGTTCGTTTCGATCGTTCGTACCGGATCGTCGGCCACGAGCTTCACGCCGACGGCCGCCGCCAGGTGATAGATAACGTCGACGCCGTGGACGACTTCGGCAAGCACGACGGGATCGGTGATCGATCCGACGCGGAGCTGGCACTTGGGATGCGAGACGATGCGATCGAGATTCGACCGATTGCCGGTCGAAAGGTCGTCGAGGATCGTCACCTCGTG
>DASPSM010000285.1:0-4951 GCA_035623955.1 Planctomycetaceae bacterium | reverse complement strand
CGCCGAATGGGTCAGACGTCGTGCCGAGTGCGAGGAGCTGCTGGTCGGGGCCCGCGAGGAGCTGCGCGCCGCCGGCGAATCCGAGCCCGACCTGGCGATTGTCGAGGACGATCTCGTGCAATTCAACGAGGACGAAAATCGAGAGCGAATCGAAGCCCTCGCCGTCGAGCTGGAACAGATCGAACGCGACCTGCACGCGGCTTTCGAAGAGCTGGGCAGCGTCAAGCAGTCGCTCAAGGCGCTCGAGTCGAATTGCGAGGCGAGCCGCCTGCGGTTTGAGGCCTCCCAGACGCGATACGAGCTCAAGCGAGTCGCGGAGGAATGGCTCGGGTTGGCTTTGGCGCGGCAGGCCCTCAACCGCATCCGATCAAACTTCGAGCGGAACAGCCAGCCGGCCGTGCTGGCGTCGGCCTCGCGCTACCTCGAGCGCTTGACGCGTGGGCGCTATCGCAACATCTGGACGCCGCTCGGGCAGCGGGAATTGCGGATCGACGACGAGCGAGGCCAGACCGTCACGGTTGACAAGCTCAGCGGCGGGACGCGCGAACAGCTCTTCCTGGCCGTGCGGATGGCGGCGGTGCGGCAATTGACCCAGCAGGGGATCGAGCTGCCGATGGTCTTCGACGATGTGCTGGTCAACTTCGACCAGCAACGCACCGAGGCCGCTGTCGATACCCTTTTGGAATTCGCCAAACAGAATCAGCAGGTGCTGTTCTTCACGTGCCATTTGCACCTGGCCCATCTGTTCGAGGCGCGAGGCATCGAACCAATCCAGCTCCCCGGTCAGAATCCGGCGCAGCAAGATTTCCTCCAACAGGAACGTCGAGCCGGATAGAATTCAGATCCCTCTTCCAGCGCGAGCATCGAGATTGGTCGCTAAGGAGTCCAGCCCATGTGCGGAATCGTCGGATACGTCGGCTATCGATCGGCGCAGGACATTCTCCTGGAGGGGCTGCATCGCCTCGAGTACCGGGGCTACGACAGCGCCGGAGTGGCCGTCGCGCGCGACGGGCGGATCGGCATCCGCAAGAAGGCCGGGCGCGTCCAGGCGGTCGCGGCGATTCTGGAAGTCGACCCGCTCCCCGGCACCGTTGGAATCGGGCACACCCGCTGGGCGACGCACGGAGCCACCACCGACGTCAATTCGCACCCGCACGTCGGGGGCAACGGTGAGGTTGTGCTCGTCCACAATGGCGTGATCGAAAATCACGCTGCGCTCCGCACCCAGCTGCAGGAGCTTGGCTACGTTTTCCGCACCGGGACCGACACCGAGGTCATCGCCCATCTGTTGGCGCACAGTTTGGACGAGCAGCTGCGTCTCGACGGCGGCCGGGTGGACCAGCAAAAGTGCCTGGCCGCTCTCGAGCAAACCCTGTCACGCCTGAACGGAACCTACGGGCTGGCGATTCTCTTTCGCGACCTGCCCGACACGATCTTCGGCGCCCGGCTGGGCAGCCCGCTGGTGGTCGGGGTCGGCCGGGACGAGCACTTCCTGGCCAGCGACTCCGGGCCGCTGATCGGCTACACCGAAGAAGTCGTTTATTTGTCGGACCACGAGATCGTGGTCCTGCGGCCCGAGGGGATGCAGCTCTTGCATCGCGACTCGGGCCCGATGTCTCCGGCCGTTCACACGATCGAGCACGTGATGGGGAATGCGGACCGCGGCGGCTACGAGCATTACATGCTCAAGGAGATTTTCGAGCAGCCGCAAACGGTCGAAAACGCCATGCGCGGCCGGTTCGACGAAGACGAAGCCACGGCCAAGTTCGGCGGCCTCAACGTCGACCCTCAGCAATTGCGACGCATCGACCGCATCGTTCTGACGGCCTGCGGCACGAGCTGGCACGCGGGACTGGTCGGCGAATATCTGATCGAGGAGTTCGCCCGAATTCCGACGGAAGTCGAGTACGCCAGCGAGCTGCGTTATCGCAATCCGCCGATGACAGACACCACGATGGTCTTCGCCATCACGCAGAGCGGTGAAACGGCCGACACGCTGGCCGCCATGCGCGAGTGCAAGCGCAAGGGTCATCCGACGCTGGCGATCTGCAACGTGGTGGGCTCCACGATCGCCCGCGAGGCCGACGGCGGTATCTACCTGCACGCGGGGCCTGAGATCGGCGTCGCTTCGACCAAGGCCTTTACCGCCCAGGTCACAACTCTCGTTCTGTTGTCGCTGTATCTGGGCCGAATGCGACACCTGTCGTTCCCGGCCGGCAAGCGGATGATCGACCGGCTGAAGGGGATGCCCGAGCTGGTCGAGCGAACGCTCCGCTGCCACGACTCGGTCCGTGAAGTCGCGGAGAAGTATCAGGGGGCGAATAATTTCCTGTACCTCGGCCGGCTGCACAATTTCCCGGTCGCGCTCGAGGGGGCCCTCAAGCTCAAGGAAATCAGCTACATCCACGCCGAGGGTTACCCGGCAGCCGAGATGAAGCACGGCCCGATCGCGCTGGTCGACGAAGAGACGCCCAGCGTGTTCGTCATCCCGCGAGGACAGATTTACCCCAAGATCATCAGCAACCTCGAGGAGATCAAAGCCCGAAAGGGGCCGGTGATCGCCATCGCCTGCGAGGGGGACGACCGGATTGCCGAGCTGGCCGACGATGTGATTTACGTGCCCGACGTTGACGAGTTCCTGCAGCCGCTGGTGACCGTCGTGCCGCTGCAGCTTCTGGCATACCACATCGCCCTGCTTCGCGGCTGTAACGTGGATCGCCCGCGCAACTTAGCCAAAAGCGTCACCGTCGAGTGACGTTGGGCGTCCAAAGCGAAATCTAAGGGGGTCGGGCCCACAGTGGGCATCTCGCGCGCCAGCGTCTACAATTCTTCCAAAACACGACGTCGCCGCGAGTTTTCTCTTCATGCCCATGCAAATCCTGTTGGCCAATCCGCGCGGCTTTTGTGCCGGCGTCAACATGGCCATCGATTGCCTCGACGAGGCAATCAAGATGTTCGGCCCGGACATCTACGTCTACCACGAAATCGTGCATAACAAGTACGTGGTCGACCGCTTTGCCCGCCTGGGAGTCACCTTTGTCGAGGATCTGGCCGAGGTCCCGGAGGGGTCGCTGTTGCTGTACAGCGCCCACGGGGTTTCCCCCCAAGTTCGCTCCGAGGCCCGCAGCCGCCGGCTGCAAACGATCGACGCGACTTGCCCTTTGGTGACAAAAGTCCATCTCGAGGCGCTAAAATTCGCCCGCGAGGGCTATGACATCATCCTTATCGGCCACGAGGGTCATGACGAGGTCATTGGCACGATGGGCGAGGCTCCGCGGAGTATCACCCTTGTCGAGAGCCCCGCGGAGGTGGATGAGCTCCCCTTTCCGGCCGACGCCAAACTCGCCTATCTCACACAGACGACGCTGAGCATCGACGAGGCGAATGCGGTGATTGAGCGGCTTAAGGAGCGCTACCCGCAGATCGCCTCACCCCCAAAAGAGGACATCTGCTACGCGACCACCAACCGCCAACAGGCGGTGGCCGAGCTGATTCCTCAAGCCGACGTGTTGATCGTTCTGGGGAGTCAGAACAGTTCCAACAGCCGCCGGCTCATGGAAATTGGGCAATCGTGCGGCAAGCCGGCCTACTTGATCGACGGCCCGCACGAGCTCCTGCCCGAGTGGTTTGACGGCTGCGAAAGCGTGGCGATTACGGCGGGAGCCAGCGCTCCGGAACAAGTTGTGCAGGAGTGCATCGATTACCTGGTCGATCGCTTCGGGGCCGAGGTCCGCGAGGTGACCTTCCGCGCGGAAAGCGTCAATTTTCCACTCCCGCGAGAGCTGCGCGCGTTGAAGAAAGCGCACGTCTGAGTTCCCAGGGATTCGTGATGAATCTCGACGACGAAAAACTGCTCAAGCTGACGACGGTCACGAGCGAATACGAAGCGACTGCGATCGTCAGCGCGCTCGAGGCGGAAGGCATCCGCGCCCGGTGCGTCGGCGGCTTTACGGCCGGATTCCGAGCCGAAGCACCCGGCGGCGCCTCGGTCGTCGTGCTGGAAGACGACCTGCCCCGGGCCAAGCAGATTCTCGCCGATCTCAGGGCACATGGCGCCGGCGTCGACTGGTCGCAAGTCAACGTCGATGACCCCGACGCAGGCGAGCGGCCAGCGTAAGCTGGCCGGTGCTTCGATTTTATTCAATCGCGCCGCAGCCGGTGCTTCGCCTATTCCGCGTGCGGCGGGCCCAGTTGCCACTCTTCATCAAAAAAGTCGGCCGCGACCACTTTGCCGGGCCAGTCGTCGCCGGGAGGCGTGCGGATGTCAACGATTGCCCAATCCGGCAGCATGGGAATCTGCAGCGCGTTGCTCATGTCGGCGTGCTCGCGGAATGTGAAGCCGCTGTTGAGCACGACGTAGCGACTCAGATTGAGGGGATTCGGATAAATCAGAATCGGCGCGTGGTGAGCGGCGTCGAAGCGTTGTTGGCCGGCGGTGATCTGCCCTGCGTCCTCGCGAATGGGGAGCTTGCCGGCAATCTGCGCAATCAGTGAGTTGCTCGCCGCATCGCCCCACAGGATCAGATTCTTCGAGGCAATGTCGGCCGGCTTCACATCGCGATCGTCGACTACGCGCGGTGTCCCGCGGAACTGACGCCGCCAGCGCACGAACGCCCGCTCGAGTTCGTGGCGCACCCAGTTTTCGACGTCGGCATGTCGAGACTTGCCAGTCGGCCGAACAAACAAGAATGGTTCCAGAAACGCGTCATCGATGGGCCCCTGCAAACCGTGTTGCTTGCGAAGCCCCGGTCCAGCGATTGGTCCGGCCTTCCACTGCCGTCCTTCCCGGTGAACGGAAAACTCCCAGCTGCGGTCGCTGCGCGTCAGGGTGGGCGCGTTCAGAATCTGTGGCTCGCGAGCGTTGGTGTCGATCTTGGCCGGCGCGAATTGGAGCGCGATTTCCTTTTGCACCGAGGCTCGAATCGGAGCGTACCCTGGCGGGATGCGAACG
>DASPSM010000245.1:0-3334 GCA_035623955.1 Planctomycetaceae bacterium | reverse complement strand
GGTGCTCCGCTTGCGCGAGGGGGGCACGCCCCTCAAGCAGCAGGCGATTTTGTTCCGTGCCGGGCATCACAGCCTCGACCTCGAGCTGGAGCTGGCGCGGCGAAACATTCCGTTTCAGAAATACGGCGGCCTGCGGTTTATCGAGACGGCGCACGTCAAGGATCTGCTGGCATTTCTGCGCCTGGCCGAAAACCCGCGCGACACTCTAGCCGGCGCACGCATGCTGCAGCTCATTCCGGGCATCGGCCCCAAGAGGGCAAGCCAACTGCTCGCCAAACTCGGCGACGCGCGAGGAGACTTCCGCATCTGGAAGGATTTTTCCCCGCCAGCCCAGGCGGGCGAAACGTGGCACGCACTTGTGGAAATGATGATCGGCCTTTCGGCTCCCGAGGCGCAGACCGAATCGATCGCCGCCCAGGTCCATCGCGTGCGCACGCTCTACGCCCCGTTATTGGAACAGCACTTGGACCATGCCCAGGCGCGGCTGCGGGACCTCGAGCAACTCGAGATCGTGGCCGGCCGCTTTGCCGACCGCACGGAGTTTCTTTCCGACATCACACTCGACCCGCCGATGTCGACACAGGATCTGTCGGCCGATCCGCTGCTCGACGAGGACTATGTGATTTTGAGCACCATCCATTCGGCCAAAGGGCTCGAATGGAACTCGGTTTACGTGATCCACGCGGCCGACGGCAATATCCCTTCCGACATGGCCACGACCACCCAGGAAGAAATCGAAGAGGAGCGGCGGCTGTTCTACGTAGCGCTCACGCGGGCCCGCGACCGATTGTTCGTCTGTTATCCACAGCGGTATTACTTTGCCAACCGACGCCGGGGCGACGAGTACGGTTTCGCCCAGCGCACGCGATTCCTCCCCGACGAGGTCACCTCTCTCTTCCAGGACCGACTGGCGATCGAGCACGATCCGCTGGTGCAAAAGATCGTCGAGGCGGCTTCGACCCGTCTTTCGTCGGCGGAAGTCCGCGAGCGGCTCAAGCAAGTCTTTGGCTGATTCGGCGACCGCTGTACTCGGCTCTGCAATTGCTCCCTGCTCTTTTCTTTTTTCTTTTTTCCGGAAAACGCGCCCCCGCACGTTTGCGGTTGGCGAACGGTCTGGATATGCTGGCCTCTGTCAATTTGTGGGGTTTTAGCCCAAAGCGCTCTTTAACAACTAGTTGAATGTGGGATTCGATCCCATTAGGATGAAATTGCGAGAGCAGTCCGGAGGCTCAGCCGCATCGGGAAGGCCGAGGACCGCAGGCGTATCGCGTGTCCTTGCGCCCTTTGGTCTGAGATCCTCCGATGGCCGAGCCTGCCTTCATCACCGGCGAGCACAAGCGAACGCTCGACGAGCGCAGCCGGCTTTCGCTGCCGAACGATTTCGCGGCCGCCGTGGCTGACGCCGAGGGCTGGTGCATTCTGGCCAAGGAGCGGGCCGGCTGCCTGAGCTTGTGGCGAGGCACTGATTGGCAGATGCGGCTCGACCAGGGTGTCGAGCTGATCCGCAAAAAAATTGAAGCCGGCCGCATGGAGGAGCGTTGGACCGACGTGCAGCGCTTCGGGCGGTTGCTTTCGACTCGGCATACACGGGTCAGGCTGGCCAACCGGTCGCGGCTGCTTTTGCCCGAGCCATTCCGCGAGTTTCTCGGCGTGGCGGCCAACCAGGACGTGATGCTGGTCGGCGCGGTGATCTGCGTCGAGATCTGGAACCCGTCCGCCTGGTTGGACGTGCTGCGTCAGGAAATGCCGGAGTTCGGCCAGCTCTTTCGCACTCTTTCGCAATAAGCCGGCAGTGCGGGAGCTTCGTTCGCCGAAGCGCGGTTGCCCTTCGCCCCCGAAATAGTGACGGATCGAAGCACACATGCCCGGCCGGGATTTCCCAAGAGGAGAAGCGCTTACTCACTCACCCCAAAAACGCTCCGTGAATTTCGACAAGCGTTCAGGCACCAAGGATGGCTTGTTCGGCACGGATGCCGCTTCTTCCACCGGCCGGGCATGTTGCTTTTCGAACGGCTGCCATTCACGATAACAGGCGTGCCAGTTGATCACGTCCTGTCGTGCTGAATTTCCCGGTGTGGCCGATGTCGCTGGAGCGCGAGCCGGATCAATCCAGACTGTCGCCGCGAGTGATTGCAGGCCGTTTGGCGCTGCAAGGCCTCTCGCTGGGCGACGCGTTTGGCCAGCAGTTCTTTTCGCCGGCGGTCTGGCACAGCTGGTTTTATTCCAAACAGCTCCCCTTGCCTGTCTGGAGCTACACGGACGACACCGTGATGGCGCTGGGACTTCTGGAGGTTCTGGAAGAGCACGAGCGGGTCGAGCAGGACCGCCTGGCCCGCGTCTTTGCCGAACGCTTTTTCGCGGAACCGGACCGTGGCTATGGAAACGCCACCGTTCGTCTTTTGAATCAAGTCGAACGCGGCGGTGACTGGCGCGTCTTGAGCCGCGCGGCATTTCATGGAGCAGGCTCGTTCGGCAATGGGGCCGCGATGCGCGTTGCTCCACTCGGGGCGTTCTTTGCGGACGAGCGCGATCGGCTGATCGACGAGGCGCGACTTTCCGCCGAAGTCACGCACGCTCATCCGGAGGCGATCGCCGGCGCAATCGCCGTGGCAACCGCGGCCGCTTGGGCCCTGCAATGGCGGCTGGCAGGTCGGACGGAACCGGCATCACGCTTGCTGGCTGCTGCGGCCGAAGCCACTCCGGAAAGCGCGACACGCGAAGGCATCCTCCGCGCGTGCGAGCTGCCGCTTGATGATTCCGAGCATACGGCGGCAGATCTGCTCGGCAACGGCTTGCAGGTCACTGCAGCCGATACGGTCCCCTTCTGCCTGTGGTGCGCGGCCGCACACCTGGACGATTATTGCGAAGCTTTGTGGGCAGCGGTGCGCGTCCGCGGCGACATCGACACAAACTGCGCGATTGTCGGCGGGATCGTAGCTTTAGCAGTCGGGGATCGCGGCTTGCCCGAGGAGTGGCTCCGCCGCCGCGAATCGTATCCGCACCGCAGACCTCCCTCGGAGTTCCGTACGGAAGTCCGCGGGCCGCGCGAAGGCCGATAACGACACCGCGATTACCGCCTCACCACCGAGATCGTGTCTCCTTGCCTGGATCTTTAGCTGCTGAAGGCCGTCAGCACGCGGTGGATTTCCTCGATCGAAGTGACCTTGTCGAGGACTTTCTTCTTGGCCGAGGCCTCGAGCGTCTGCATCCCCTTCGACTTGGCGAGGTCGAGCAGCTGCACGTGCGTGCGACCTTTGAGGACCGCGTCGCGCAGCGACTCGTCCATCGTCATCACCTCGAAGATGCCGGTGCGCCCCATGTAGCCGGTGTGGAA
>DASPSM010000241.1:0-4993 GCA_035623955.1 Planctomycetaceae bacterium | reverse complement strand
GTAGAAATGCAAAAGGATGACGCTTTCAGCTCCCTCCGCGACCGCGATGACTTCAAGAAGCTCGTGGCCAAGCTGTCGACTGGCAACGAGGCTGCGAAGAAACTGTGACGCTCGAAGACGTCGCGAGCGTGCTCGAAAGCTCTTCCCGAACTGCTTATCGCGACTGGGCTTTCGCCCGAGCCTGGCTGGCGAAGAGACTCAACGGTCAGGGGAAGGAAACCCCGAATTCCAGTCAGTCTTGAGCGTTGTTTGTCGCATTGAAGAGCAGAAACTCTCGGAGATGCCGACTTGACCGCCTCGACCAGCGACGCCAAGCCCATTTTTGGAAAGGCGATCGAAATCGAAGATGCCGTCGCCCGGGCCGCCTACTTGGATCAAGCCTGTGGGTCCAACGATCAGTTGCGCGCGGAAATCGACAGCTTGATCGGCGCCCACTTCAAAGTTGGCGACTTTTTGAAAGGACCGGCGCAAGATGCGCCGACCTGTCTCAATGATGCCGATCCCGGCGAAGAAGGCATGGTGATCGGCCCCTACAAGTTGCTGGAACGAATCGGCGAGGGGGGGATGGGCGTCGTCTTTCTGGCCGACCAGCAGGCTCCGGTCCGCCGTCGAGTGGCGCTCAAGATCATCAAGCCGGGCATGGACAGTCGGCAGGTGCTGACCCGCTTCGAAGCCGAGCGGCAGGCGCTGGCGCTCATGGACCATCCCAACATCGCCCGGGCGCTCGACGCCGGGGTCACGGATTCCGGGCGCCCCTACTTCGTGATGGAACTCGTTCGAGGCGTGCCGATCACCGAATATTGCGACCAGACCAGGCTGACTGTTGAGGCGCGGCTCAAACTGTTCGTAGAAGTCTGCCAAGCTGTGCAGCACGCGCATCAAAAAGGAATCATTCACCGCGATTTGAAACCGTCGAACATCCTGGTCTGCCTTTATGACGGTCAGCCGGTCGCGAAGGTCATCGACTTCGGTCTCGCCAAGGCGATGAACCAACCGCTCACGGAACGCACGTTGTATACGGCGCAAGGGATCATGGTCGGTACGCCCACCTATATGAGCCCTGAGCAGGCAGAGTTCAATAACCTGGACGTCGATACGCGCACCGACATCTATTCGCTCGGCGTGATTCTGTACGAGTTATTGACCGGAACGACGCCGCTCGAGCGGCAGCGGTTCAAAGACGCGGCCTGGTCCGAGATCTTGCGGATGATCAAGGAAGAAGAGCCGAGCAAGCCGAGCAGCAAGCTCAGCGGGTCGCACTCGTTGCCCGCGGTTGCCGCGCAGCGGAGCCTGGAACCGGGGCAGTTGACGCGGCTGTTGCGCGGTGATCTGGACTGGATTGTGATGAAGTCCCTGGAGAAGGATCGCTCCCGAAGGTACGAGACGGCTAACGCCCTGGCTCGTGACCTTCAGCGACATCTGGCCGACGAGGTGGTTGAGGCCCGGCCGCCGTCTGCTAGCTATCGGCTGCGCAAGCTCGTGCGCCGCAACCGTGGGCTCGTCGCTGCGGTCGCGCTGATCGTGCTGGCCCTTGTCTGCGGGATTGCCGGGACGACCTGGGGAATGATTCGGGCCATGGAGGCCCAACTCGACGCCGAGGCGCACGCGACCGCAGAAAGGGCCGCCAACGAGCGATCGCAGCAAATCGAACAGAAGCGCCAGGCGGAATACGCGGCGAGCCTGGTGGACGAACTCACCAAGGCCCAAATCGGTGAAGTGCCGGGAATTGTCCATGAAATTGGGAAAAACCGCCCCTTGACCGATCCGTTGCTCCGGCAAGAAGACGCTCAGGCTCTGAAGAAGTCCGACAAGAAATTGCGTCTGGGCCTGGCGCTCTTGTCTGTGGATCAAAGCCGGATCAAAGACTTGCGGGACGGCCTGTTGCGCGTTTCGCCAAGTGAATTTCTCGTCGTGCGGGATGCCCTATTGCCTTATAAGGACAGCGTGATCGAGCCGTTGTGGAAGGCGACTTTGGATCCGAACGGGGAGGCGCAAAACCAGTTTCAGGCCGCCTGCGCGCTCGCGACCTACGCGCCACACGATCAGCGATGGAGTCGGCTGAACAAGTTTGTCGCAGGCCGACTGGTCACTCTGGAGTCTTCAGCCCTTGTACCCTGGCGGGAAGCTTTGCGCCCCGCGAAAGACCAACTCACCCAGCCTCTCACGGCCATTTTCCTGGACACAAATCAGGACACCTTATCTCGTCGTTTCGCCACCGAGACGTTGGCCGATTATCTGTCCGACCGTCCCGACGAGCTCTTCAGTCTGCTGGCGGGCAGCCAGCGGTTTCAGTTTGGGGTCCTGTTTAACAAATTGGTTCCTTATAAGGACCGGGCAATCGCCCTGGCTCTGGGTGAATTCGCAAGGCATCCCTACGAAAAGGCGACGGACCAGGAGAAGGAAGCTCTCGCTAAACGCGAAGCCAACTGTGCCCTGGCGTTGCTCCGACTCGGAGCGCCCGAGCAGGTCTGGCCGCTCTTGCGCCATTCCCCCGATCCCACGATCAGAAGTTACATCATTGATCGCGTGGCCAATTTCGAGGTCGACGCCGAACTGATCTGGCAGCGTCTGACGGTGGAATCGGATTCCTCGGCCAAAGCCGCGCTGATCCTGTCGCTGGGGCAATATCCTCCCGAGGTGTTCGCCGCCCGGGATCCCGCCTTGAGACGGTCGACGATCGTCGAAATTTACCGGAACGACGTCGATCCAGGCATCCACGGGGCGGCTGCCTGGTTACTGCGACATTGGAATGCCCAGGATGAGATCAAGCGATGTGACGAGAGGCTCTCAACCGGGAACGTAGAAGGCGACCGCCGTTGGTACTTGACTCATCTGGGCCACACGATGACAGTGATCGCCGGGCCCGTGCAATTTGACATGGGCAGCCCGTTGAGTGAGTACGGTCATTCGGGAGATGAAGTTCAACATCGTGTCACGATCAATCGCTCCTTTGCGATCTGCGCGACGGAGATCACCAGTGGGCAGGTGCACCAATGGCACCCGGCGTACGATGTCCTCAACATCGAATGCCTCACGAAGGACTGTCCCAGGAATCATCTGGACTGGTACCAGGCAGCTCAATACTGCCGTTGGTTGAGCGAGCGTGAGGGCATCCCCGAAGGCGAGATGTGTTATCCGCCGATTGAGCAAATCAAGGCGGACATGAAACTTCCCGCAAACTATCTCGAACGCTCGGGTTACCGGCTGCCGACTGAGGCGGAATGGGAATACGCCTGTCGGTCCGGATCGACGACGCCTCGTTTTTTCGGCTCGTCCTTGGAATTGTTGCCCAGATATGCCTGGTACGTGAGAAATTCGGACGAACACCTTTGGCCGGTGGGCAGATTGAAGCCGAACGATTTTGGGCTCTTCGATATTTACGGCAACGCTCTGGAGTGGTGCCAGGACGCATTTGTGCGCGAATACGCCAAGTCGCCTGAAGGGAAGGTTCTGAGTCCATTTGTGAGTAGGACCGACGACAGAATCCTGAGGGGAGGCTCTTTTGGGCACACGGGTGTCGCGATACGATCTGCGGCACGGTCGTGGATACAGTCCGATATTCACACTGCGCGAAGTGGGTTCAGGATCGCCAGAACGATCCGTTAGGGCACGACGGCTCGAACTTGGCCACATTTGCCGGGGAGCTGCATCTGCCGCGGCGAGCCTTGGAAGGATAGGTCCCCGAGTATCGCATTGGAACCAGAAATCGCGCAGGAGCACCGCCGTGCCGCTTGACTCAAATCGCGTGCAAGCCGTCTTTCTGGCGGCCGTCCAATCCAAAGACCCCGCAGAGCGGGCCGAGGTCGTTAACGCGCAGTGTGCTGGCGATAACGAGCTGCGAGCGCGAGTCGACGCACTTCTGCAAGCCCATGACAAGCCAAGCGAATTGCCCGGCGTCGTACGCAGCGAAGTTGCCGCTGGATCGCGCGCGACCGTGATCCATCCATCAACGACCCCGCCAGGTAGGCTCATTGCGGGCCGCTACCGGCTGCTCGAAGAGATCGGCGAAGGCGGAATGGGAACGGTGTGGGCTGCCGATCAGCTGCAACCCGTTCGCCGACGCGTGGCGATCAAACTCATCAAGCCGGGCATGGACAGCCGTCAGGTGCTGTCGCGTTTCGAGGTCGAGCGCCAAGCCCTGGCGGTGATGGATCATCCGAATATCGCCAAAGTGCTCGATGGAGGAATGACGGACCAGGGTCACCCGTACTTCGTGATGGAATACGTCAAAGGGGTGCCCATCACGGACTATTGCGATCGAGCCCTGGTGACCATCGAAGGGCGACTCAAGCTGTTCATGCAAGTCTGCCAGGCGGTGCAGCACGCGCATCAGAAAGGGATCATTCACCGCGATTTGAAGCCGTCGAACATCCTGGTCTGCCTGTATGACGGTCGACCGGTCCCAAAGGTGATCGACTTTGGTCTGGCCAAGGCAATGGACCAGCCGCTCACCGAACACACGTTGTACACGGCGCATGGGGTCATGGTCGGGACGCCCTTGTACATGAGCCCGGAGCAGGCCGAGTTCAATAACCTCGACATCGACACGCGCAGCGATATCTATTCGCTCGGCGTGGTTCTGTACGAGCTGTTGACCGGAACAACGCCGCTGGATCGACAGCGGATCAAAAGCGCCGTCGGGCAAGAGATCGTGCGACTGATCAAGGAAGAGGAGCCCAGCAAACCGAGCACCAAGCTCAGCGGCTCTGGCTCTTTGCCCTCCGTGGCGGCGCAGCGGAACCTGGAGCCGGCGCAGCTGACGCGTCTCGTGCGTGGCGATCTGGACTGGATCGTGATGAAATCGCTCGAGAAGGATCGCAACCGCCGCTACACCACGACCGGTGCCTTCGCGGAGGACATCGAGCGTTACCTGCGCCACGAGGCCATCTCGGCGCGGCCCCCCTCGCAGGCGTATCGGCTCAAGAAATTTGTCCAGCGGAACCGAGCGACCGTGCTGACGGTGGCCGTTGCGGCCATGGCGCTCGTGGCAGGC
>DASPSM010000236.1:0-6378 GCA_035623955.1 Planctomycetaceae bacterium | reverse complement strand
CGGTCGTTGTGGCCGATGACAATTCCCGGTCCGACGGGGAAGGTCACGCCCGCGGCGTTTTGCCCGCGCACCGAAATGTGGCACGAGTACCAGATCGACGGCAGGTTGAAACCCAGATGCGGATCGCTGCACAGGATCGGCTTGCCCGAGGCTGTCTTCGTCCCATCAACCGCCCAGTTGTTGCTTCCGAAGCTTAGCCCGCGATCGAACCAGCCGGCCCGGCTCAAGCGATCGTAGGTCGCCAGGTAAACATCGGCCTCTCCCGGCCGAGGAACCAGCGTGCCGTGCGCAGTGGCGTCAGCCGTAGCTCTGCCCGGCAGATGGCCGCGATCTGCCTGATGTTTGACCGTTGCGATCTCGTAGGGACGTTCGAGGGGCCACAGTTCTTGTGCGGCCGCCACGCCCAGCTTTTCGACCATGGCCCCAAACCACAGGTCGTCCATCGTCCCCGATTGGTCCCAGCCCATGTACTTGGAAAACACGAGCGTATCGACGGGCGACCAGGGCTCCGGCTTGTAGCCAACCAGCTTAAAGAACGCCGGCAGATTAGCGTCGCCGATTTCCGCCAGATGGGCATTCACGCCGTCCGCGTAAGCCAACAGCTCGGCCCGCAAGTCGTCGGGCAGCACCTTCGAATTCCAAACTTGCTCGGAGCTATCGCGGATGCCCAAGCGTCGCATCAGAATGTCGGACTCGAGATGGTCCGGCCCGAGAACTTCGGCGAGTTGCCCCGACGCCCGACGCCGGAACAGGTCCATCTGCCACAGCCGATCGCGGGCGTGCAGATATCCCAAAACGCGGGCCGCATCGGGCCAGCTCTGCGCATAGATGTGCGGAATGCCGTGGGGGTCGAAATAGACGTCGACTGGCGCACTTAGACCTTTGAGAGGCTGTTTTTCCGCGGCAAGGCCGCACGTCACCAAACAGACAGAGCACAAGATGCCGGCCATTCCCAGCGCGTAGAAAGCTCGGCTCGGTCGCATGGTGAATACTCCGCCTTGGCGTCGGGCTTAAATGATCGAGGCCATCTTCGCACGCGGGCGCCCATGAGAACAGGGACTGCTTGGGCTGCGGTTGCGTGCGTTGCCGTGCCTCCTCAAAATGAGGGTTCCGAGCCGCGCGAGCGCGTGTTGCCGTCCGGTGAGGAATTCCCCGAAAAGAGATCGCATGCGCCGCAACCGTCTTCGCGAGCTTTTAAACGCAGGGCAAACGACGCTCGGCACCCATTTGCACATCTCGTGGCCATCGATCGTGGAACTGGTCGGCCATTCGCGGATGTTCGATTACGTCGAGTTCGTCGGCGAATACGCGCCCTATGACCTCTATGCGCTGGAGAACATCGGCCGGGCCATCGATCTGTTCGATCACATGTCGGGGATGATGAAGATCGAACAAGAACCGCGGACGTATCTGACGATCCGCTCGATCGGCTCGGGCATTCAGAACGTGCTGTTCGCCGACCCGCGGACGGTGGCCGACGTCGCGGCATGCGTGCGGGCCGTGCGGTCGGAGTCGCCTCACAGCGGCGGCTTGCATGGTGTGGGAATGCGGCGGGATGTGGGCTTTGTCCTCGAGGCCGGGTCGCCGGCATTCGTGCAGGCCCTCGATGAAACGGTGATCGCCATCATGGTCGAGAAAGCATCGCTCATCGAAGATCTCGACGCGGCGCTGTCGGTAAAGGGTATCGACATGGTCCAATTCGGCCCGGCCGACTATTCGATGAGCATCGGCCTGGCCGGTCAGTTCAAGCATCCGCGAGTCAAAGAGGCCGAACGTTACGTCATCGAGACGGCCCTCAAAAAGGGGCTGCATCCCCGCGCGGAAATTTCGCATCCCGAGCAGGCGAAAGAGTACCTCGACTTGGGCGTGCGGAACTTCTGCATCGGCTCGGACGTGACGATTTTATATGAGTGGTTTCAGCGCAATGGCAAAGAGATGGGGAGCCTGATCGGCCGCAGCCCCAGCTCGGAATCGACTCGCGACTTCCGCGGCTCCGGCAGCGGCGGGTATCGAGGCGGCTAGGAGATCTCGAAAGATGGAACTGAGCGGATCGGTCATCGTCGTCACGGGCGGCGCCTCGGGCATCGGCCGGGCTCTGTGCCAGCGATTCGCCAAAGAAGAACCGCGCGGCATCGTCGTCGCGGACCTGAATGAGCAAGGCGCGAAAGCCGCAGCCGAGGAAGTCAAAGGCATCGGTGTCGCCTGCGACGTTGCGGCTGAAGATCAGATCGTCAAGCTCGTCCGTCGCGCTGAGGAGGCCTTTGGCCCGATCGACCTCTTCTGTTCCAATGCCGGACTTGCGACCAAAGGAGGCGCGGAGGCGCCCGACGCGGACTGGCAGCTCAACTGGGACGTCCACCTGATGTCCCACGTTTACGCCGCCCGAGCGATCCTTCCTGGCATGATCAAACGCGGCAAGGGTTATCTGCTTAATACAGCATCGGCCGCCGGTTTGCTCACCGAAATGGGCTCGGCTCCCTATTCGGTCACGAAGCATGCGGCCGTCGCGTTCGCAGAATGGCTGTCGATTCAGCATTACGAGGCGGGCATCCGCGTCTCGTGCCTGTGCCCAATGGGCGTCACCACCAACATGCTGGCCGTCGACGATCCGCACGTGAACTATCTCAAGTTAACTGCGGTGAGCCCCGAACACGTTGCCGAGGAATGCGTGAAGGCCATCCGGGACGAGCGGTTCCTGATCCTGCCGCACCCGGAAGTCAGAGAGTTCTACGCCTACCGTGCCAACGACACGGATCGCTGGATGAACGGCATGCGACGACTGAACAAGAAGATCCGCGGGCAGTTCTGAGGGTGCCTGCTATTGCCCGTAGGTCGCCGCACCGCTCTTCTGCTTCTTGTTGAGCCGGTTATGCGTGTAGAGCCCGTCGAGGATGAACTCCACGATGCTGGCTTCCAGTTGCGGCCGCAGCGACGTGGCGGCCACCTTGGCGTCGAGTTCGCCGGCCGCGCGCTCGACCTGCTTGCGGAAGTCTCGCACACCGTCGATTCGCTTCAGGATCTGGGCCGCCGGCACCTTGTCGCTCACTTCGATCGTATTTCCCGATTCGAAGTACTCGACGATGTTGCGGAACTGTTTCGGATCGAAGTGCTGATCGAAGATCGTTTTGACGGCCTCTTCGATGATGCGGCCCAAGAGCTTGTCCTCTTCACCCGTTTCCTCAGTCATCTGCAGCTCGATTTTTCCGCGCGAGCTGCCGACCAGGCCAACCAGGTCGCTCACCCGCGCAACAGCCTCGGGCTCGCCCAAGGCGAGGGCCCGGCGCTCGGCGTTGGAGATGAGGTTTTCGGAGTTGGCGATCGACATCCGCACGCTGACCCCCGACGCCTGGTTCACGTGCGGGCTCTTTCGCGCGAGCCGCGACGTCTCTTCGACGATTTCTTTGAGGAACATGGGCACGACGATCCGCGGTCCTTCGCCGCGATCTGACCAGGCGTTGGCGTCAGTGATCTGAATGCCCAGCTCGCGCGTGAGTGGATAGTGCGTGCGGACGACCGAGCCGATGCGATCCTTGAGTGGCGTGACGATCCGGCCGCGATTGGTGTAATCCTCGGGGTTGGCGCTAAAGACCATGCAGACATCGAGAGCCAGCCGCACCGTGAATCCGCGGATCTGCACGTCCCGCTCTTCGAGCACGTTGAACAGGCCGACCTGAATTTTGGGACTCAGGTCGGGCAGCTCATTCATACAGAAAATGCCCCGGTTGCTCCGCGGGATCAGGCCGAAGTGCATCACGTCTTCGCTGGAGAGATGCCGGCCCTCGGCGTGCTTGATCAAATCGACTTCCCCAATCAGGTCGGCGATTGTCACGTCGGGGGTCGCCAGCTTTTCATGATACCGCCGGTCGCGGCCGATCCATTCGACGGGGCACGCGTCTCCCTTCACGGTGACCAGGTCGCGGCCGTACTTCGAGAGCGGAGCGAGCGGATCGTCGTTGATCTCCGAGCCAGCCACGGTCGGAATGACGTCATCGAGCAAATCGACGAGCATCCGCAGCATGCGGGTTTTGCCTTGACCCCGCAGGCCCAGGAACAGCACGTCGTGCCCCGACAGGACGGCGTTGACCACTTGGGGAATGACCGTTTCGTCATAGCCGATGATCCCCGGAAACAGCGTTTCGTTCTTGCGCAATTTGGCCAGCAGGTTGCGGCGCATTTCGCGCTTGACGGGGATGGACTTATAGCCGCTGGCCCGCAGTTCGCCGAGGGTCTTGGGTCGATCGCTCATTCGTAGGTCGTTCCCTGCGCGGTTCCCGCGCAAAGCTGCTAACCGGTGCGTTCTGGCACAGAGATTCGAGGAGCGCGGAATTCTAGATGGGAGGTCAAGCGCGGGCAGCTGCTCGCATGAGACGGTTTTCGATCAGGCCGCCGGACAGCTAAACAGGTTTCCACACCCTCAAACGGCGAGCATCTAACCCCAAAAGCGCTCTCCGTGCCAGTTGATGGGCGGCTGCGTCTCGACCTCGATATCTCCGAACACTTTGGTGGCGCACGAAAGCCGCAATTCCTTCTCGTGCCCGATCCGCGCGAAAGTCGTGTCTGGGAAGAAAATCAGTCGGAATTTCTCGTAGAGACTTTGACGACTGACGTTCTCCTGCCCCTTCTTGATCAACACCCGGCAGCTACCGCACTGTCGAAATCCATGACAGTTAAAGATCTTGTGCACACCGGGGTAGAGCTCGATGCCTGCTCTGAGGGCTTCTTTGCGCAGATTCGCCCCCTCGGGAACCTCGATCGTTTTCTTTTCGTTGATGAACTTGACGTTGGGCATGGTGTGGGGTTGCTCGGTCTGATTGGGGCGCGGGCTGCAAGAACGGCTGTGCCGCCTGATGCCAAGAGATGCGGCCCGGTGGGCAACTTGTGGAATTTGGGTCCCGTTGAAATCATAAGGCTGCAGACATCGAAATTCCAGGAATCCTCGGGGCCGCGCCAATTGCCCGCCTGTCGCAAGGCTGAGGCCGACGGCGGCATTCAGGGAGCCTCCCATGAACGTCCAGATTGTCACGACACCTGTGCAATCAACCGGAGCGGACTGGCTCATCGTCGGAGTTACGGAACCCCCCAATTTCACCGGCAGTTTGAAAATCTTGGATGACACCTTGGGCGGCCGGTTGACGCGCTTGCGGGAGCAGGGCGACCTCACCGGCAAGCACGCCGAGTTGGTGGCCATTCGCGATGCTGCCCCAGCGTCGGCCAGGCGGCTATTGCTCGTCGGCCTCGGAAAGCCCGAGGAGCTGACGCTGCCGCGCTATGAAAAGGCCCTGTTGACGGCGACGCGGCACATCTCTGAAAAAAAGTGCGGGGAGTTGGCCGTCGCGATGGAAAGCCCGGCGAACTCGAAGTTGGGCCCTGTAGACCTGGCGCACACTGTCGCCTTTGCCGCGACGGTCGGCGGAGTCGGGCAAGGACTGTTCAAGGCTGAGCCGGCACGGTTTCCGTTCGACGAAGTGTCACTCGTGGCGGGGGCAGGCGCGAATGTCGCCGAACTCACCACGGCTGCCAAGCAGGGAGAGATCCTGGGGGAGTCTGTGAATATCGTTCGGGAGCTGGTGAATCTGCCGGCGGGCGAGTTGTATCCCGAGAGTTTCGCCCAGCGAGCCAAGGAGCTAGCGACAGACTTCGGCCTGGGTTGCGGCGTGTTCGACGAAAACTGGCTCAAGCAGGAGCGGATGGGCTGCATGCTGGCCGTGGGGCAGGCGAGCGACCGTCCGCCGCGGCTGGTGGTCCTGGAGTATGACGGGGCGCCCGGCGATAGCCGCCGGATCGCCTTCGTCGGCAAGGGCGTGACCTTCGACAGCGGCGGGTTGTCGCTCAAGACCAATGAGAACATGCTGACGATGAAATGCGACATGGCCGGGGCAGCCACGGTGCTCGGCGCGCTGATCGCGGTCGCCCGCCTCAAGCTGCCGGTGAACATCAGCGGATACATGGGCCTGGTCGAAAACATGGTGAGCGGCAATTCGTACAAGCTGGGCGACGTGCTGCGATCGCGGGCCGGAATCACCGTCGAGGTCAACAACACCGACGCCGAGGGGCGGCTCGTGCTCTCCGATGTGCTGCGCTACGCGGTCGACGAGGGAGCCGATCGGCTGATCGACCTGGCGACGCTGACAGGCTCCTGCGTGGTGGCTCTCGGCGAAGACGTCGTCGGGGCCTTCACCAACGACCAGCCGCGGTGTGACGACGCGTTGGCCGCGTCCCGGCGAGCCGGCGAGGAAATCTGGCAGCTGCCGATGTTCGATCACTACGCCGAGCAGCTTAAAAGCGACGTGGCCGACGTCAAGAACACGGGCACGCGCTGGGGAGGTGCGATCACGGCGGCCAAGTTCCTGGAGAAATTCGTCGACAAGCGGCCGTGGG
>DASPSM010000228.1:0-2518 GCA_035623955.1 Planctomycetaceae bacterium | reverse complement strand
GAAGCGATTGGCGAGCTCTTCGACCTCGGCAAACGTCGGCTTGTCCTCAAAGTGGGTGTAAGTGCGGTCGGCGGGACGCCCCTGAAATTTCAGGAAGTTGATGCCCCGCTTTCCCGAAACTTCGAGGTTGAGCGTCTCTTGCGTTTGCCTCGACTCTCGCAACCGACTCAGGACGAGCCGCAACACGCTGGCGTTGTAGCCGCCACACAGACCGCGATTGGAGGTAAGCACCAACAGTGTTGTGCTTCGCGGCTCCGGCCGAGGCTCGAGCAGCGGGTGCGAGATCTCCAGGCTCGTCCGTGAGACGTCGGCGACAATCTCGGAGATTTTCCGCGTGTAGGCAGCCGCTTCGCTCGCGCGGTCCATCGCTTTCTTGAACCGCGCAGTGGCGATCAGTTCCATTGTCCGCGTGATCTTGCGGATGTTCCTCACGGCCCTCAGCCGCTTGACGATCGCCCGTGCTTTTGCCATCGGTTGATTATTCTGCGGAAGAACGGGTCTCTGAAAGAACTAGCGGGCTGATACCCGCCACTCGTTTTTAAGACTTCCTACTTCGCTCCGGCCGTTTGGCGGGTTTCATCCCATTCCTTGGCGAATTGCTCGAGGGCCGTGCGGAGCTTTGCCATCGTGTCGTCGTCGAGGTTACCACTCTGCTGAATCTTGTCGCGGATCGCCGAGTGGCGTTCCTTCATAAAGTCGATGAGCTGTTTCTCGGCCTGGGCCACGTCCTTCACATCGACCTTGTCAAGGTAACCTTGCGTCCCCGAGAAGATCGCAATCACCTGGTCCGCCACCGGACGAGGTTCGTATTGAGGTTGTTTGAGCAACTCCACCATTCGGTATCCGCGGTCAAGCTGTTTCTGGGTGGCTTTGTCGAGTTCGGTCCCCAGTTGGGCGAACGCCTCGAGCGCGCGGAAGGCGGCCAGATCCAGCCGCAAACTGCCGGCGACGCGCTTCATGGCCTTGGTTTGGGCGTTGCCGCCTACGCGGGACACGCTGATGCCAACGTTGATCGCGGGCCGCACGCCGGCGAAGAACAGGTCGGGCTCGAGATAAATCTGCCCATCCGTGATCGAAATCACGTTGGTTGGAATGTAGGCCGAGACTTCGCCTTCCAGCGTTTCGATGATGGGCAACGCCGTCATCGAGCCGGCGCCGAGCTTGTCGTTGAGTTTGCAGGCCCGCTCGAGCAGACGGCTGTGGCAGTAAAAGACGTCGCCGGGATAGGCCTCGCGCCCGGGGGGTCGCCGCATCAAGAGCGACAGTTGCCGGTATGCCTGGGCCTGCTTCGAGAGGTCATCGTAGATGACCAATGTGTGCTTGCCTTGCCACATAAAGTGCTCGGCCATCGCTGCGCCTGCGTACGGCGCCACGTATTGAAGCGGAGCGGGGTCAGAAGCCGTCGCGCTGACGACGATCGTGTAGTCGAGCGCCCCATGCTCGCGAAGAACTTCCACAACACCGGCCGTGGCGCTGGCTCGCTGCCCACAAGCGACGTAGATGCAGATCACGTCGCCGCCGCGTTGATTCAGAATGGTGTCAAGCGCGACCGCCGTCTTTCCCGTCTTGCGGTCGCCGATGATCAATTCGCGCTGCCCGCGGCCGATCGGGGTCATCGAGTCGATCGCCTTGATTCCGGTCTGCAAGGCTTGCCGAACGGGCTGCCGGTCCGCGACGCCCGGGGCAATCGTTTCGACTGGGCGGCGGTCCTTGGTCACGATCGGCCCTTTGCCGTCGAGCGGATTGCCCAAAGGATCCACAACGCGGCCGATCAGCGCGTCGCCGACAGGCACGGAGAGCAGCCGGCCTGTTGTTTTGACTTCATCGCCCTCGGCGATCTCGAGGTAGTCGCCCAAAATGATGACGCCGACGCTGCTCTCTTCGAGGTTGAAGACCAGGCCATTGACGCCGTTGGGGAATTCGACCATTTCGCCGGCCATGGCGGTGGAGAGGCCGTAACAGCGCGCGATGCCGTCGCCGACTTCCAGGACCTGGCCGACCTCGCTGGTCGCCAGCTGCCCTTTGAAGTCTTCAATTTCCTTCTGCAGTACTGAAGCGATCTCGTCCGCTTTGAATTTCATGGAGACTCCTCTGCTGGATGCGTTCGCGCAGCTGCGCGACGCGCGTGGCCAGCGAGCTATCGTAAACGGTGTCGGCGACCCGGATGACGATGCCGCCGATCAGCGACGGATCGACCTGGGTCTCGAGAATCGGGTCGAAGGGAAACGATTCGGCAAGGCGTTGCCGGACGCGATCGCGCGCCTGAGCGCTGAGAGGCAGCGCCGTTCTGATCTGCACCCGCTGTTTCCCTGCTCGGGCTTCCTGGCGCAGCCGAGCTTCCCGCACGATGAGTGGGACGAGCTCGAGCCGATCGTGGCGTACGAGCACCCTCAGGAAATTCGCGACGAGCGGTGTGGTGCGTGGCGCGATGGCTTCATCGATCAAGCGGATTTTTTCTTCGCGGCCGATGACGCGGGAGAAAAACACTTCGCGCAGCTGAGGAAGCTTGTCGAGCACG
>DASPSM010000222.1:0-8065 GCA_035623955.1 Planctomycetaceae bacterium | reverse complement strand
AGACCTCCGCTGATATCAATCTGCCGACCAGCCAGTTCGTGTTTGGCGTCTACACGGCTTGGGACACCACCTACATTCCGGGCTACACAGATACCACCGCCAATCGCGCGGCTAACCTGCCTGCTTTTTTGACGAACACCTTTTTCCCCGTCCTGACAGCAAATAACAGTTTCAATCTGGTTTGGACGACCGACGGTCCTGAATCTGTCAGTGCCGAAGTGTCGGAATTCACGGCGGCCGCGCAGCAGTTTGGAGTCATGACCATCAACGGCTCTGACGGGGACTTTTATTTAAACGCATCGCAAAACAATAGCTCCTTCATCGCATCAGCTTTGACCATTTTGGAAGCGTTATGGAACGGAGCCAACCCGAAGCCCTTTGCCTTTAGCATCGCCGATGAGCCACCGGCCGCCGACGCGACCGAACTGGCGTCGTATGTGCTCCAGGCACAGGCTGCTAATCTGCCCGTAACGACCGTCCTTGCTCCGGGAACGGTCTCGACAATCTTAGAATCGGTGAACACGTTGCCGTGGGTTTCATTCGACCGCTATCCTTTTTTCGCCGATCCTACCGCAGGGCCAACCGGAAATAGTTCCTATTCCTACTTTTTAGCGATGGCGGCGGACATTGGAACAGCCTATCAAAATGGCAATCCGCAGGTTTGGGCGATGGGCCAGGCGTTCCAGGGAGTTGAAGGAAAATGCGAGATTAATCCCAACGGAACGGTCACGGTCCTGGCGGGATCTGGCCTTGAGTGGGTCATGCCGACGCCCGATCAAGTGTCCTGGCAAGCTTGGGCAGCGGCCGCAATGGGGGCGAAAGGGGTCATCTTCTTTCTCTACACTCAGATCCCGCAGTGGGTTTCTACGACCGACACTCCGCCGCCAGCCGGAGCGTCCTGGGCCTATAAAACAAACTACAACACGGGAAGCTATCCTGGACTAGTTAGCTTTCCAGCGTACACCGCGGGACCACAACTCCTGCAGTTGCAGACTCAAACAATACCCGACATTAAATCCATTCAGAATATCCTACTCGCATCACACACGCTGATTAATTCTCCGCCAAATCCGACGCCCGTGAGCTTTGCGCATAGCCAATTGCCCGGCGACTACATCAATTTCCTCGGCGCGCCGGGAGGTGTTACCTATGCGGCCATCGTTTCGTCCCCGGAACGAACCACAGGCTCGATTACCCTGTCGGTGAACAAGAAAGTCCAAACATTGGTTCCCATGGGGAATGCGCCGGCCCTGACCCTGTCTGAGGGAAGAGCAACGCTGACGCTTCCGCCCGGCGGCGGAGCCGTTTATCAGGTGATCGAGGAACAAAGCCAATCGAGCGGAGGGGGCTCGAGAAGCGGTGGTGGCCCGACAAGCGGCGGAAGTAGCGGAGGCTGACAGCGCTCCAATGAACCCGCTGTAAGCCGCGTCAACGGACTTGCCGCTTAAAGACAAGCAGCCGCAGGCCATCGTGCGCTTTGGTCGAGAACGCGGTGGGAAGCTGATCCTTTTCCTTGTTCACGCACAGCTTGAAATACTCTTGATCCAGGGCGTAAATCCCGCGTTTGTATCGGCCATTGGGGGCGCCGTCGAGAGGCGTGAAGCTGATTTCACCAGGCGTTTTGGTGGGATCCAGTTTGAAGGTTGAGTGCCGTTCGATCCCCTTTGCGGGCCGGTGCGTGATTCGGTCGCTTTCGATAATCCAAACAACCTTCTGGCGGCTGACGAGAGCCCGCGGCAATTCCCAGCCGTCGGCTTCTACGGAGACCAAGGTCCAGCGGCCTTGGAGCCTTTCGAGTTCCTTCTTATGGTCTTCCGATTGGACGTCCTCTGTTTCGGCTGCGGCGATTGGACGGGGCGAACCGTGCCCCGCCTGCGGCCTTTCCCGTGCAACATCAATCACCGCGCGTTCCGTTTCGAGCCGTTTGCGCTGACGATCGAGATCGGCATGCTGCCGCGCAAGTTCCTCTTCCAAATCTTTCAGCGCAGTGCGCTGAGCTTCGAGGCCGCTCCTGCGAGCCTCGACGTCCCGCGATTGTTCCAGCACCCTCGATTCGACCTCGGCCAACCTCTCCCGCTCGGCCGTCAGCGCTGATTGCTCCACCTTCAGCGACTCGCGTTGGGCTTCAAGTGCGGTTCGTAAGCGGTGCAACTCGCCCCGATCTGCCGACAGAAACGTTCTTTGCGAAGCAAGGTCGTCGCGCTCCGTCGCGAGTGTGTTTTTCGCCGTTTCATGCGCGTCGAGCTGGCTCGCAAGAGCGACACGCGCGGAACGCAGTTCGGCGCGACTTTTTACCAGACTTGCTTCGTTTGCCAGCAGGGTCTCCCGATCGGACGCGAGCGTCCGGCGCTCCGACTGGCATACAGCCTGGTCGGCCTCGAGTCGTGCAGCAGCCTGCTCAAGTTCGCGGCGCAGGTCCGCAAGCTCGGCGGACAAAGTTTCTCGCTCTTGGGCGCTGCGCTGTTCCGCGCGCCGGTGCTCTTCCTGCCGTTGGACCTCTGCTGACTTTTCAAGCTCCAATTGGTCGCGCGCTGCTTTCAAGGCAACTTGTTCCGACGCCAGTGCACTCGCATCCGCTTCGAATCGCGCTCGCTTCCGCTCCAGATCCTCCCGTTGGCTGTCTTGGGCCCGGGCGTTTTCTGCCAATTCGTGACGGGTCGATTCGAGACATTCCCGTTCGACGCCAAGCGAGGCCTGCGCCGCCTCGAGCTCAGCACGAGAAACCGCCGCCTCCTCGCTGCGAGCCACTTGTTCGGCCCGCTCAGCCTGCAGAGCGTGACGAGCGACGTCGATTTGGGCGCGGTCCCCTTGGAGCTGCTCGAGCTGCCTCTCAAGATCACCTACGCGTTGCTCGATCTCTGCTGCTCGGCGCCCCAAGGCACTTCGCTCGGCGGCAATTGCAGCTTGCGAGGCTTCGATTTCGCGCGAGAGCGCCCGGAACCTCGCTTCGGATCGGCTCAACTGCTCTCGGTCGGCCTCGAGAGTTGTCCGCTCGTCGTCCTGTGATTCACGTTGAGATTCGAGCGATCGCCTTAGATCCTGCAGTTCCTGTTGTTCTTTTGAGAACGAGCGTCTTATCGCCTCGATGTCGTCACGCTGGCTCGCAAGGGCTGCTGTGTCGGCGTCGAGTGCGTCGCGTTGGTTCTTCAGGAGGGTTTGTGCCGACTCCAGTTCCGAGAGATCTTTCGCCAGACCCGACTGCCACGCCTGCAGCGCGTTGCGTGCAGATTCAAACTGACGACGCCCGGCATCAAGGGCCTCGCGCTCTTGCTTGACCTTTTCGGCCTCTTCGACGAGCAGCGTTCGTTCTGCGTCCAGTGCCTTCTTTGCCGCGTCGAGTTTCGTCGCCTGTGCCTGCGCGATCGCCTCGGTCGCAGTCACCTGTTTGCGAGCGGATTTGAGCGCGAGCAGCTCGGCATCCAACGATTGGCGTTGGGCATCCAGCGAGCGGCGCAGCCCCTGCAGTTCCTTCTGGTTTGCCGACAAGGAAGCGCGCAGCAAGTGGCATTCGTTGCGCTGTTCGGTGAGCTCGGTCTTCGCCTCTTCGAACGCATCTCGCTCGAACTCGAGATCGTCAAGCGCCGACTCCAGCTCCGCGTAATTCGCCTCGAGCTTTGCCTGGCTTGCGTGAAGCGCCTCGCGGTCGGCCTCGAGCTGCCGACGGTCCGCAACGAGCGTGGCCCGATCGCCCGTCAGCCGAGCAAAAGTGTCCTCGACCTCGCGCCGTTGCGCGGCCAGCTTTTGACGATCCCCGGCGAGCTTTCGTGCGGTCTCGGCCAGAGTCCTCTCTCTGATCCCGAGCTGATCCCGCTCGGATTTGATTGCCGTTCTATCCCGTTCGACTCCTTCGCGATCCTGCTTCAAGACCGATTGCGATTCGGCGAGCCGCGATCGCTCCGACTCAATTTCGCTGCGCTCTTCGTCGATGGCCAACTTGTGGGTCTCGACGTCGGCTTTCAACTTGGCGAGTGATTGGCGCTGACTGGCAAGCAAGTCGCTGTGCGCCGTCAGACGAGCGTCGGCCGCCGCGAGCATGTCCTGCTGCCGTTCGCATTCCCCTTGCTTGACACGCAGAGCTTCGTCCCGGCGACTGAGTTCGGCCTGCGCCTCCTCGATTTGAGCAAACGCGGTCTTCAGCGCCACTTGCTCGGTTTGCAGCGCGGAAGCATCGATTACGAGTTGGTCTCGCGCTTGCTCGAGAGCGCGCCGCTGTTCCTCGATACCGAGTTTTTCGCGTTCGAGTTCCGCATATCCCTTTTCGACGTCGGCACGGCCCTGCTCGACTTCTGTGCGGGCCTGTTCGACCTGCGCCCGGAGGTGCCCAACGTTAGTACGCTCCGCCTCAAGCTCCGCGCTCGATCGTGCCAGCTTACCGCGAAATCGTTCCAGCTCCGCGTGTGCCTGTTCAATGTCGGCGAGCTGATTCCGCGCGGATGCCAGGCTCTGCTGTTCCTCGTCGAGGGCCGCCTTTTGCGCGGCGAGTTCCTCTCGGAGTGCCGACAATGAACCCTGCTCCCGGCGCGCTTCCTCTCGGAGTTTCTCAATCTCGGCCCGTCGCTCCCGCTCAGCCTCGGATCGCAAGGCGTCGATCTCGAGGCGAGTTCGTTCCAGAGCCTCCTTTTCTTCTCGAATGTGGTCGGATCGGGCCTCCAGTTCGAGTCGCAGCGAATCGAGCTCTCGGATCGTCTCGTCGGTCCGCGCCGCCTGGTCGTCCCAGAATTCGGTGACAGGGAGATTGGGGGGCGGTGGCGACTGGGGGCCTGCCTCTGTCTCAGTGGGCTGGACAAGTACCCCCGAAGCCCCGAGCGGCTCGACGGAATAGTGGACCCGCAGCAGAAACTTCCCGACTCGCAGCTCGTCCCGCTCGTCGAGTCGCTCAAGCACGACGGGCCGGTTGTTTAAAGTGAGCCCTCCGCGACCGGCCAGATCAGCCACCCACAATCCGTCGTGCGTTAGAACGAAACTAAAATGGACCGCAGAGACACTCTTGTCCTGGAGCCGCAATTTGCAACTTGACGAACTCCCCCCGAGCATGATGAGTCGCGTTACGGTCGAGTTCGTCTGATATCCCGCGTCGCTGAAGAACTCGATCTGGACCTTCGGCATCGGTCCCAGTTGCCCGGCGTAGCGATCGAGCGGATTAAAATCCAGCGGCGCCTCTCGACGTTCGGCATTTAAGTGAGCGTCCACCAGTCGCACTTCGTACGGACCCACGCCGATCACTTCGTCCGGGTCCAGCCAGTGCGCGGGGCGCGGCGCATCTGGCCCCACGTCCTCGGCGTCTCCGCTGAGATCGATGCAAAAGACTCGTCCCAGCACCGCCTGCAAATAGATGTGACGACGAGCAACGGCCAGATGATCCAATCGCAGGCCGCAGCCCCGCGCCCGTCCGATCAACACAAACGGTGCGTCGATATCGTGAATCGTGGCGTGAGGATCGTGGGGGCCCGTGATTGCCAGGCGAAACCGGCCGGGAAGCACTGTGGTCTTCGCGTTTTCCGCCGCGACAGTGTTCGGCACGGTTACTTTCTCTCGGTCTCGATGAACCGGCACACGCTAGGCTCGGCCTCGGGGCCGGGCGCGTGTCAGGCTTGAATAATCGTTGCCGAGCCGATGCCAGAAGGTGCCCGGCACCGGATCCGACACAGTATCTCCGCCGCGCAGAATCCGTGCCAGCCAAACGCCGCTTCGGCCATCTGGACGACGGTCCCAAGGCTACGGACGCCGCCCGAGAACTTCATTGAATTGCCGGCTAGAGGAATTTCGAGGTGTGGTCCGTTTTTGGCGGCTGCGTGAACGAATGTTTTAGAGGGCGCTTTCGGAAACGGTGCCTCGCGGATCGCCTCGGAAAGAGATCGGCTTCCGTTTGTTGCGCATTGCGCGATACAATAACCTTCGCAAGGCTGTCGACACGACGATTCGTGATCGGGAGAGCCTTGTCCTGCCGATATGCGGTTTGCGCTCCCCGCCAAACCCCGCTAGTAACCTTGCCTACGGCAATCGAATCCGCAGTGCTTTCCGGTCCTGTGCCTGCCGACTGACAGACAAAGTTGGAGACAACCCGAGTGCGTTCTGACCGGCACAAGTTGTCCTTGCGCGCCGCGGCCCGAATCGGTCTCTCGACGGGCGTTTGGTTGCTGCTCTTGATGATTGCCAGCGCGGCTCCTCCGACCACCGCTTCCCCCGGAGCAGGCTCAAAAACCGCCGGCAATGAGCAAGAGGCGTTCTTTGAGTCGAAGGTCCGACCGCTGCTGGCCGCGCGCTGCTTCCGTTGCCACGGTGAAAAGGAACAAAAGAGCGGGCTGCGGCTCGATACGGCGGAATCGGTGCTTGGGAAAACGCCGGACGACGGTGTCGTGAAGCCAGGCCATCCGGAGAGCAGCCGGCTGATGGAGGTCATCGGCTACAAAGACGATCCGAAGATGCCCCCCGACGGGAAGCTGCCAGACGCCGACGCGCAAACCCTGCGCGAGTGGATTCGGCGCGGCGCTTATTTTCCATCGAAGGGGAACGCGGCGGCACTGACCCTCAGCAGCCCGGAAGGGATCGCGCACGCCAAGAAAACGCTCTGGTCGCTGCAGCCGGTGACTTCGCCAATCCCGCCCGATGTGAAAAACCGCGCCTGGGTGCAAACGCCGATCGATCAATTCGTTTTGGCCCGGCTCGAGGCCAACGGGCTTACTCCTTCGGCAGCGGTCGACCGCCGGACGTTGTTGCGCCGGATGTCGTTCGATTTGATCGGCCTGCCCCCGACCTTTGAAGAGGTGCGAGCATTCGAGCGAGATCGCTCGTCGGAGGCCGTCGAGCGGGTCGTCGATCGTTTGCTTGCGTCGCCTCACTATGGGGAGCGATGGGGACGCCACTGGCTCGACGTGGCCCGCTATTCCGACACGAAGGGTTACGTGTTTACCGAGGAACGCCGGTATCCGTTTTCCTACACCTATCGCGACTATGTGATCGATGCGCTCAACAAGGATCTTCCTTTCGATCGCTTCATCGTCGAACAGCTTGCGGCGGATCGGTTGAACTTAGGCAATGACCACAGCCCGCTTGCCGCCATGGGTTTCCTGACGGTCGGGCGCCGGTTCAGCAACAACATCAATGACATCATCGATGACCGCATCGACGTCGTCTCGCGCGGATTGTTGGGGCTGAGCGTCACGTGCGCCCGGTGCCACGATCACAAGTTCGACCCGATCCCGACGGACGACTACTACTCGCTCTACGGGGTTTTCGCCAGCTCCACGGAGCCTGCCGAGCTTCCTCTTCTGAATGGCCTGCCGGAAACAGCCGCTTATCACAAGTTCAAAGCCGAACTCGACCGGCGTGAAGCGGCTGTTTGGCAATTCAAGGTGACTAAGCGCGCCGAGGTGCAAGATCAAGTGCGGCAGAAGTCGGCCCAGTATCTTCAGGCCGCCTGGGACAGCCGCACGAAGGAAGGTTCGATCGAGCGTAAAGCCGTCGACTCGCGCGGTCTTCGTCCGCTGCTCGTTCGTCGCTGGGCGGTCTACCTCAACCGGATGATGACAACTCCAGAGCCAGCGTTCCGTCCGTGGCAAGAGTTCGCCAAACTGCCGGAGAAAGAGTTCGCGGTCCGATCGCAGGAAGTCGTCGCCAAGCTTAAAGTGTTGCCGACCGGGTTTGAGTTCAAAGAACGCGTCAACGCGCTTGTGCGGGATGCGTTTCTTCACAGCCCTCCGAAATCGATGCGCGATGTGGCCTCGCAATACGGCAAGTTGCTGGTCGAAGCGGAAAGGCGCTGGCAAAAACTGTTGAAGGAGTCTCCTGCGGGCAAACAGCGCCCCGCCCTGCCCGAGCGGGAATGGGAAGAGCTTCGCCAGATTCTGTATCGGGAAGATAGTCCCGCATTCATCGCTGTTGACGATGTCAAGCGGGTGCTCGACCGAGCCGCGCGAAACGAACTGACACGGCTGTCGAACAGGATCGAGGCCTTGCGGGCCAACTCGCCGGCTGCTCCTCCGCGGGGCATGGTGCTGACAGACTCGCCGAGCCCGGTCCAGCCCGTGGTCTTCATCCGCGGCAACCCGGGACGGCCCGGCAAGAC
>DASPSM010000215.1:0-15315 GCA_035623955.1 Planctomycetaceae bacterium | reverse complement strand
CTGCGCTGCAACGAAGACGAGAATTACGGCAAGAAAGAAAACGGGGCAGAAGCAACGCCTGGGCATCGGAAAGACTCCGTTTCGTCGTGGGTGAGTGATCTCGAGGAGGCGAGCCGTCTCAAAATTCGGCGGCACAGTCTTTGTACACGATCAAGCCGTCGACACGGAGGATGGCACCGGTGATGTAATCGGCGTCGTCGGAGCAGAGGAAGGCTGCCGCCCGACCCACGTCTTCGATCGTGCCGATGCGGCCCCAGGGGAGCTTGTGCCCCTCGGTGCGAATCACCTCTTCGCCAAAGACGGCTCGCTCGCCCGGAGTATCGATCCAGCCCGGTTCGATCGCGTTGACGTTGATGCGGTGGCGCGCGAGCTCGACCGCGATGGTGCGGCACAGGTGATTCAGCCCGGCTTTGCCGGCGTTGTACGCTGCATTCCGCGCATAGGGAACTGGGGCGTGGACGCTGGAGATAAAGAGGATTTTCCCACCGGCTCCTCGCTCGACCAAATGCCGCGCGACCAACTGGCTCACGTGGAACGCGCTGATCAGCACGCCGCGAATGATTCGCTCGAATTCGTCCGGATCATAATCGAGGAAGTCGCTGCGATTGTTGTACGCCGGATTGCTCACCAGGATATCGATCCGGCCGGCCGCGGCCAGCGCTGAGGCGACCAGCCGCTCGCACTCGCTTCGGCTGAAGACGTCGGCTTCGATTTGCGTGCACGAACGGCCCAGAGCGCGAATCTCGGCGGCCGTGTTAGATAGATCGGGGCTGCCTGGTCGATCGTTTATCAGCAGGTCGGCGCCGCTGTGCGCCAGCTCGAGGGCGCAGCCCTTCCCAATTCCACGCCCGGCGCCTGTGACGAGGGCAATCTTCCCGGCATGCCGCATCGGAGTGATCCGCGCTCTTGGGTCGCAACAGGAAAGTCGAGGCGCCGCACACGGGGCGCGCGAGTGAAAGTCTGGCAGGCGAATGCGAGTTTACAGGGGTGCAGTCCGCTCGCAAAGTAACGGCGTGCAACGTGCGGGATCTTGCGAAAGTGCTTGCTGCACGCTCCGCCAACCGATAGGCTGGAAATCCCCGACGTCTTCAGACGTCTTTCTCTCCCGCAGCGAGCCCTCAGCTACTCCCGAAAGTCCTTCCGATGACGACCGCGCCCGCCTCTGCGCCGAAGCCCCGCCTGGCTTCGCTCGACCAGTTTCGCGGCTACACCGTGGCCGGAATGTTTCTGGTGAACTATCTGTCCGGCTTCATTGCCGCCCCCTTCGTGTGCCATCATCACAACACGTACTGCAGCTACGCCGACACGATCATGCCGCAGTTCTTCTTCGCGGTCGGCTTTTCGATGCGGTTGAGCTTTGGCCGCCGCGTCTTGCAGCAAGGGGCCGCAGCCGCCTATTGGCACATGGTCAAGCGGCTGATCGGACTGGCACTCGTGGCAATTTTCATCACGTATCAGGCGGGACCGCGCTGGCCCGAGCACTCGGATCACAACTGGGAAACGCTGCAAGGGATCGGCTGGTGGCACGTCTTCTGGCCCGAAGCGATCAAGCACACCTGGTTTCAGACGCTGATGCACATTGCCGTCACCTCGCTGTGGATCCTGCCGGTGATCCGCGCAAGCGCGATGTGGCGAGTGCTGTGGCTCATCCTTTCGGCCGCGCTGCATCTGGGGCTGTCCTGGAAATTCAACTTTCTGTGGGTTAACGGGGTCGGAGATTACGAACCCAGCGGTATCGACGGCGGGCCATTGGGGTTCTTGAGCTGGACGATTCCGACGTTGGTGGGGACCCTGGCCTGCGACATCGCGCTGCGGGAAACCGCCTCGGGCGGCGGCAAGTTTTTCCGCCTCTTGATCTGGGGCGTCCTGCTGATGGCTCTGGGTTACGGCGCGTCATGCATGACGCGGATGTACGACGTCCCCGATCACAAGGTCACCAAAAAAGAGGAGCAGTTCGCACAACACCCGGTCCTGCCAACGAAAGAGCAGTTTCAAACCTGGTCGGACAATCTGAAGCAGAAGAACTGGTCCAAGGCCCTGGCCGAACCGCCGCTCGTGCCACCGCCGCGCAGCCAGGTGGAGGTCACCGACCCGAAAAAGAAAAAGGAAGATAAATACGAAGATCGCAGCTTCGAATTGCGCGAATGGAATTACTGGATGATGAGCCAGCGCGCCGGCTCGATCTCGTATTTGACATTCGCGGCGGGGCTCTCGCTCGTGCTGTACGGGCTGTTCTTTGTGCTGGCCGACATGATCGGCTTGAAAATCGGCGTCTTCCGGACCTTGGGCGTCAACGCACTCGTGGGCTACATCCTGCACGACATGACGGGCGACGCGGTCAAACACTACCTGCCCAAGGATTCGCCCGCGATCGCGATCTGGATCGGCTTTGCGATCTTCTTCTTTGTCACCTGGCTCTTCCTACGGTCGCTCGAGAAGCAGAAGGTCTACATCAAACTGTAGAGGCTGGGCGGGTTCAGTTGTGCAGACTTTGCCGGCTTTGCGGATTGGATCGTCCGGCCGGCTCCAAATCTGTGACGCGGGACTTGAGCCAAACCGGCCCGGATGCCGCAAGCGGGGACTGGGTGCGAGGCGGACTTAGCGGTCGTTCGAGGGATGGCGTGCAGAGCTGACAGCCGGGTTGTGACGAGCCGATATTCTGTGCATGCTCGATTATGTCGCCGAAGAGCTTTCCGCCATCACCGGCTGGCGGCGGGTGCTGGAGGCTTACGCAACTCTTGCTGTTGACCCGGCAGCGAACGGGCCGGCCGGGACGCCCGAATCCTCGGGCTGGGCTCCGCGCCTCGCGCGCCTGGATGGGGTCGAGCCCGAGCGGCTTTCCGCGCTGCACGGCAAGCTCATCGCGCTGGGACTGCTGAGCTTTGAAGTCTCGGGCAAGTCCGGAATGCAGTATCAGCTCAGCCCGCTCGGACGCCGCACACTGAGTCGCGGCCTGGGCCTCGAGGAGCCTCTGTTGGAAGAAGCGGGCGAGTCGCAAAGCGATGCTGCCGAGGAGCTGTGAGTGCCCGGAGAGCTCCGCGAGCTAGTCCTCGGCACCCGACATGATTTTGAGATAGCTGGCGTAACGGACGGGCGAGATCAGGTCGTGATCGACGGCACGCTTAACCGCGCATCCCGCTTCGTGCTCGTGCGAGCAGTCCGGAAAACGACAGCCCGGCACGAAGGGCCGGAACTCCGGGAAAAAGCCCTCCACTTCCTCGGGGCGCACTGCCCACAGCTCAATTGGCGAATCCCCGGCGTGTCGACGACCCACCCCCCAAAGTCGAGTGGATGCAGGACGGCCGTCCGCGTGGTGTGACGCCCCTTCTGTGACCAGTCGCTGACGGTGCCCGTTTCGAGTCGCAATCCCGGTTGCAGCGCGTTGAGCAGCGACGATTTGCCGACTCCGCTCTGGCCGGCCGCGACCGTTTCTTGTCCCCGCAGCATGTGCTTGAGTTCGTCGATTCCGATCTGTGCTGTGGCGCTTGTCAGCAGGATTTCGTAGCCCAGGCGCGCGTAGGTGCCGACGATCGGCTGCAAACGAACCGGATCGACCAGGTCGCACTTGTTGATGCAAATGATCGGCTTTGCTCCCCCCTTGTGCGCGCTGATCAGCAGTCGATCGACCAGGTTGGTCTTGAGAGCCGGATTGGCCGCCGACACCAGAATGAGTGCCTGGCTGATGTTGGCGGCAATCAGCTGCTCCTTGCCTTTGATGCTGCGAGCCAGCACCGTGCGGCGCGGGTTAATGCGCTCGATAACACCGTGCTCACGATCGATCGCCTGGAACACGACGCTGTCGCCCGCGACAACCGCCCCCCGCTGGTCGCGGCTCATGGTCCGCACGACGCGCCGGACCGTGCACTCGTAGAGACGACCGCCGGCCGCGTCCGATACGATGCAATTGAGTCCGCTTGCTGACAGCACCCGCCCGGTGCGACAGTTCACCTCGTCAACCGCGCGCAACGCGCCGGCGCCAGCATCTTGATCGTCGGCCAGGATCGTGCGATGTCGAGTCAGATCGCCTTTGCCGCTGATCCGTTCGACTGAGGGGAGGTCGACGGTCTGGTCGTCCTCCTTGCGGACTTTGCGCGTGACGTCACCCAGGCGCGCACGTCGCTGGCGGTTTTTTCGGAAAGCGATCCGCATTTTGCGGGGTTTTTTGCGCGCCAAGACGAGAGCCCCCGCAAAGCCGGGCGCCGCCCGGTCGCTATTTGTCGAGCCAGATCAGCTTGTCGTCGTCAAGCTCTTCGTCGTCATCGTCGACGCGGCGGGCGTTGCCCGTATCGAGCGAGTGTCGAGGCGCGCTCTCGCGGCGCGCGTCGGGGGATGACTTTGAGAGCCGTGCGGCATCAGGATTGCCGCGGCGGCTCAGGCCGGCCTTTTCCAGCAGGCTCATCGACAAAGGATCGGGTTCGGCCTCGACCGGCGGAGCCTCGCCGCTGGGGCTGTAATTGACCTCGTAGCGGTGCTTGGAAACCGAGATCACGTCGCCGGGCATCAGCCAGTGGGCGTCGCAACGGATTCCGTTGACCTTGATTCCGTTGCGGCTACCCAGGTCGCGCACGTGCCAGTAGCCGTTCATCAACCGCAGTTCACAGTGGCGGGACGAAACGTTGGGAAACCGCAGCGTGATATCGCAACTTGGCTGGCGGCCAACAACTAGCCACTGTTTTTGCAGCGGAATCGGGTCACCACCGCCGCAAGGATTCAATTCACCAAACATGTAGCGGAACTTTCAGCCCATTTTCAGGTTTTGCGGCCGGAAATGACCCGCTTTCGGGCGAAAACCAGGGAACTCGACGGGGCGAATGCCCGTCGCAGTGGTCTCGATTCAATGTATCGACGGTTACCGGACCCGTCAATTCGCGAAAACTGTGTCCGGGGCAAGACTAAGTGATCGGGAACAAAAACCGGACCAATTGCAAAAAAGTCGATGGACCGAAGGCCAAAATCCAAAGCTCGAACCCGGACTTTGGACTTTGGACCTTGGACTTTGGACAATCAAAATCAGACCGAAGTGGGCCAGGCGGCCGCTGCGAGGCCCGTAAATCTCTCGATTTCACAGGCCTCGGAGAGGAAAGTCCGGGCTCCACAGGACACGGTGGTGGGTAACGCCCACCGTCCGCAAGGACCGGGAAAGTGCAACAGAAAGCAAACCGCCCGGCGACGGACAGGCGACTTGTTCGCCGGGACGCCGCCGAGTAAGGGTGAAACGGTGCGGTAAGAGCGCACCAGCAGGCCGGGCGACCGGCCTGGCTCGGCAAACCCCACCGGGAGCAAGACCGCGCAGGAAGAACGACGGGCAACCGTCACGGGCTGGTCCGGCCCGTAAATCCTTCCGGGTAGGTCGCTTGAGGCAGCGGGCAACCGCTGCCCTAGAGAAATGGCCGCTCTCGACAGAACCCGGCTTATCGGCCCGCTTCGGTCTTCTTTCTCGCGACGCCGGTCCCGTCTTTTCCGGTCGGCCAATTCGTGATATCAATCCCCCCTCTTTGGCGTTCCGCGAGCACCGGCAATCCAGGAAGCGGTGCCGAATGCGTCCGTTGCTGGGCTTCTGTCTTTTGGCGGCCGTTGGGCTGGTGTGCGGTTGCGCGTCCACGCCGCGCCCCCAGCCCATGGTCCGGACAACACCGACGGAAAAGGGCCGCACTTCGGCGACCTCGGATACGCCCGGCGCGACTGTCAGCGTCGACCAGGCAAACGAGACCAGCTCAACAACCAGCCTCTCTTCCCGATTCACGAAGCTCTTCAGTCGCCAGGATTCCAGCGATCGAATGCCTCTGCCGCACAGCGACCAATCGCTTGAGAATGGCTCTGGCGGCAGCGCCTCGCAGCAGGATCTCGGGCGCGATTTCTGACGCTTCAGCTCATACTGTCTCGATCGGGGTGGTCGCAGTAACGGCCCCCTTGCCACGCCGCCGGTCACGCCTGCCACGCAGGGCATTGCTAGCAAACCGATTTCTGGCGAATTAAAATGCGGCGCTGCGGGGAAGGTCGGCCGGTCGGCCGGGCTTCGTCGTTGACGGTCAATTCCGGCCCACTACAATCTGGACCTTCGGATTGCCAGCCGATTCCAAAAAGCCTGCCAAGGGCCACTCGGGGCCGAGCCAGAAACCCTCCGTCGGTAAGGAGTCTGCGTCGGTGCAAGTCGCCATCACGTGCCGCCATGGGTCGATCCCTGACGACGTCCGTGACTACCTTTCCCGCAAATCCGAAAAGCTGCTGACTTATTTCGAGCGCGTGACGGCCATTGGCGTCACCGTCATTTTTGCGCCAGAGCAGATCAAAGGCCGGATTCGCGTCGAGATTCTGCTCGACGCAGAACACAAGCACAACTTCGTCGCTACCGACGACGGAGACGAAGTCCTCTCGACGTTTGATCGAGCCTTGACCAAGATGGAGCAACAGCTCAGGAAGTACAAGGCGAAGATTCAGGACCATCGCCGCGGCCTGAACGACCAGTCCGAGGGGAGCCGATCGGTGGGATCGGAATGACTCGGAGTCGCTTTCAGACACTGCGGGCGGTCAAGGACACAAACACTGCCAGACGACGAGACCGGTCGCGGGCCCACCTCCACCTGAGCGCCCCTTCGGTCCTGAACGCGACAGACGGCGGACCCGAGTCTTCGCTCGACGGCGACTCTCGCGGGTGGATTCGGGGTGGGTGATTCAATCGTTCACGTCCCACACGCGGCCGGCGCTCCCTCAAATTCAGAGTACGCCAGATCGATGATGAAGACAGGGGAACAGCTGATGAAGATGACTGATTTTGTCGTCAAAGAGGCAATTGTGCCCGACTTGCAGGCGACCACCAAGGAGGCTGCAATTCGGGCGCTGGTCGACAGCCTCAGAAAAGCGGGAAGCATCCGCACCGAAGACGAGCAAAGCATCGTCGCAGCCATCCTCAAGCGCGAGGAGTTGGGCTCGACTGGAATCGGCATGCGCGTGGCCGTCCCGCACACCAAGCATCCGTCCGTCGACCGCTTGATCGCGACCATCGCCCTGTCGCAAGCGGGGGTCGATTTTGCAAGCCTCGATGGCGAGGACGTCAATATTCTCTTCCTTCTGGTGTCTCCTCCCGATCGCCCCGGCGATCACTTGCGGGGGCTGGAAAACATTTCGCGTCATTTGCGCAATCAAAACTTCTGCAAGTTTCTGCGCCAGTCCACGAGCCAGGATGCTATCTGGGATCTCCTCCGCGAAGCGGACAACAACGAGCTTTAGAGCGCGGCCGTTTTGCAAAATCGCCGCCGAGCGCCGCACCAAGGCCGCGCGCAGCCACCTGGACCGGAATAGGACGTCCGGCCAACAGGCTCGACTCCCCGCAACCCTATGGCTGAAGACACTCAATTTCGTCGTACAGTCACCGTGAATCTGAAGGACGGGCTCCATTTACGGCCTATCTCTCAGATCGTAGAGACGGTGCGTCGCTACGGCTCGCCCGTGCGGATCTCAAAAGGCGACCTGTCTGCCGACGCCGGCAATGTCCTCGATTTGATTCCGCTCAAAATCGAGTACGGCAGCACGCTGATTCTGGAAGCGACTGGCGACAATGCGGCCGAAACGCTGGACGCTTTGGTCGCGCTCTTCGAGTCGAATTTCGAGGACGTCGCGTCACCCGATGAGTGAGTCCATGCGCGCACGAGATCGAAAGAGAACATCCGCACGAGGTCAGACGGTGAATGCACGGACCCGTCGCACCCCGGCCTGGCTGACTCGCGATCCCTCCCCGCCGAATCACATCCATCGCGCCCCAGCTCACCCGGATCATCCATGTTGACCAAGCGCGGCATCCCGGTCTCGCCCGGAGTGGTCTGCGGACCAGCGCTGGTGCTCGGCGTGGAGGATTTCCGAATTCCGCAGCGCTACGTCGGCGTCGACGCGGTCGAGGCGGAAGTTGCCCGCTTTCGGACCGCACTGGCCGCAGTCTGCGACGAGATCGCCGAAAACGAGAGCCTGGCGACTAGTACGCTCGGCAAGCAGTACGGTGCGATTTTCGCGGCCCACCTGCAGATGGTGCAGGATCCCAAGCTGGTTGACGAGATCGTCAAGCTGATCCACGAGAGACACTTTTCCCCCGAGTTCGCCTCCAGCCGCGTCTTTCGTCGCTATGCCAAGATGTTCCAGAACCTGGGGAACCGCTATCTGGCGGACCGGGCCGACGACATCTTCGACCTCGAAAAACGGCTGCTTCGCCATCTGTTGGGCGAGCGACGCGAGGAGCTGGCACACCTCACCGAGCCGGTGGTGATTCTGGCCAACAATCTCACGCCGGGCGAGACAGCCACGCTGCCAAAACAGTTTGTCCTCGGGTTTGCCACTCAGCTGGGCGGCCGGACGAGCCACACCGCAATTCTGGCCGGCGCCCTCGAGATTCCCGCCGTCGTCGGGCTGGGAGATTTTCTCTCGGACGTCTCGGCCGGGGAGTTGGTGATCATCGATGGGACGCGGGGCGAAATCATCATCGACCCGGACGAAGAGACGCTCTCGAAATACCGTGACTCTCAAGCGCGGGCCAAGTCGGTTGTCGAGCGGCTCGAATCCTTGCGGCAAGAGCCGTCGGAGACGCGCGACAAGGTGCGAATCTTCCTGCTCGGCAATATCGAATTCCCCGAGGAGGTCGAGCACTGCACGCAGCGCGGGGCCGACGGCATCGGCCTGTATCGCACCGAATTCCTTTACTTGCGCGGCGGCCCCGAGCCGACCGAAGACGACCAGATCGACGCTTACCGCAAGGTCGTCGGCGCGTTCGACGGCAAACAGGTGGTGATTCGCACGCTCGATTTGGGGGCCGACAAGTTTCCCGGCGCCCATAAGAGCCTCACGTTGACCGCCAGCACGTCGGCGCTGGGACTGCGCAGCATCCGGCTGGCCCTGCAGAATCTGACATTGTTCAAAACCCAGTTACGCGCTATTCTCCGAGCGGCTGCATCGGGCAACGCTGCCATCATGTTCCCGCTGGTGGCGTCGCTCCTGGAGCTGCGGCAAGCCAAGATGATCCTCGAGGACGTCAAGGAGGACTTGGAAGACGAAGGGGTCGCGTTTAAAAGGGACGTCCCCGTCGGTATGATGGTCGAAGTTCCTTCCGCGGCCCTGCTCGCGGACGAGTTCGCGCGGGAGGTCGACTTTTTCTCGATCGGCACCAACGACCTGATCCAGTACACTCTGGCAGCCGACCGTTCCGATCCCGAGGTTGCGAACCTCTACAGTTCCGGCGATCCTTCGATCCTGCGGCTGATCCGCCGCGTCGTGGAAGCCGGTCGGAAGCGCAACATCCCCGTGTCGGTCTGCGGCCAGATGAGTTCTGATCCCAAATACATTCCGCTCTTGATCGGAATGGGGATCGACCGCCTGAGCGTGACACCAAATTTAATCCCCGAGGTCAAGGCAGTCGTGCGTTCGATCGACATGTCCCAGGCCCAGGAGATCGCGGGCCGCGCCATGGCGCTCGAATTGGCCCGAGACGTCGAGAATTATTTGCGAGGTGAATTGAAAAAGGTCTGCCCGGATCTCGCTCAGTAAATCCTGAACGGGCGATTCGGGCGGCTGGAGGAGCAATCCGCTCTTCCCCGTTTGTGGACCGCCGCAATTGTGAGGTCGCGGCGGCGATAGATCGATCACAATCAGTTTTCGGGTGCGCATTCGTTAGATGATTGCCGGTCGTATGTGGGCCGACCAGGAGGCCCCGGTTCTCCGCTGGTCAAATTCCCCCGAGAGACAAGCTCGGGCTGCGCGCCAGAGCGGGACGACCCTGGAGAGCCGGCTACCGCCGGGTGGATGGGAAGGCGCGAGCGACCGCTCGTGCAGCGAGATCCCCTGGACCGCATGGGCCGCCGAGCCCTTTTTCGACGTGCAACCGTGCGAGGCGGCGGACGCTGAGCCTTTCAACAAAGTTCTCAGCCCTGGTGCGCCGCGCCTTGCCTGTCGGCCGGGTCCGGCTCGAAAGCCGCGAAGTTTCAACCGGCAAGCTCTCGGCCGCCGTGTTGGAACGGCAGAAGCCTCGGTAGCGCCGGCCCGGGAGGCGGGAGCCTCGTGGGTAGCTGCTTCACGAGATGTTTCCGCGGTCCTCTCCCACCGGCAATACTCCGAATCGCGCGCCCTTGTCCGCCACTTGCGACGAAGGGCATTGAATGAAAAAGGAAATGCTGATCAACGTCCTCCAGTCCGAAGAAAGCCGGATCGCCATCCTCGAGGACGGCGTGCTGGAGGAGCTTTATGTCGAGCGGAGCAGCATCGAGAACTGCGTCGGGAACATCTATAAAGGGCGCGTCGTCAATATCGAGCCCAGCATCCAGGCGGTCTTCGTCGATTTCGGCGTGGGCCGCAACGGATTCCTGCACGTCAGCGACGTCGAGCACCAGTACTACAAGCACCTGCTCCCCAACGGCGGCAAAGCCGACGACGAAGAGGATCCCCGCTACCAGCGCGGCCGCCGCCGCTTCAACGAGCGCAGCGTCCGCAACAAGCCGCCGATTCAGGAGATCTTCCGCCGCGGCAGCGAGGTTCTCGTCCAGGTCATCAAGGAGGGGATCGGCACCAAGGGCCCGACCCTCTCGACCTATATCAGCATCCCCGGGCGTTATCTCGTCTTGATGCCCGGACTGCAGCGAGTCGGCGTGAGCCGCAAGATCGCCGACGACGACACGCGTCGCAAACTTCGCCAGGCGCTCTTGGAACTCAATCCGCCGCCGGGGCTGGGATTCATCATTCGTACCGCCGGCACCGATCGGGCGAAGCGCGATCTGCACCGGGACCTCAACTATCTTTTGCGGCTCTGGCGGACGATCGTGCGCCGCATCCGCAAGACGTCGGGGCCGGTCGGGATCTACGAAGAAAGCGACATGATCATCCGCACGATCCGCGACATCTACAACAGCGAGATCGACAACGTTTTGATCGACGAGCCACAGGCCTTCGAGCGGGCCCGCGAATTCATGAAGATCGTCATGCCCCGGAACGTCAACCGCATCAAGCTCTACGAGGGCAAGGAGGCCCTGTTCCACAAGTATCACATCGAAGAGGAAATCGCGCGCATCCAAAGCCGGCACGTGCCGCTGCGCGGCGGCGGCTCGATCGTCATCGACCAGACCGAAGCGCTCGTGGCGATTGACGTCAACAGCGGCAACTTCCGCGCGGACGACAACGCCGAAGAGACCGCCTACCAGGTCAACCTCCGCGCCGCCGAAGAGATCAGCCGGCAAATCCGCATGCGCGACCTGGGAGGCGTGATTGTCAACGACTTTATCGACATGCGCGAGGAGCGGCACCGCCGGGGGGTCGAGCGCGCGCTGCGCGAGGCAGTTCGCCGGGACCGAGCGCGGATCAAAGTCCTGCGGATCAGCCCCTTCGGCTTGATCGAAATGACCCGGCAGCGGATTCGCCCGTCGCTCCGCCGCAGCATCTACGAGGACTGCCCGTGCTGTCACAGCACGGGACAGGTCAAAACTGCCGAAAGCATGGCGATCGAAACGATGCGCCTGCTGATGACGCTGGCGACGCGCGAAGGGGCCTCGCGCCTGGTCGTCGAGATTCACGACCGCGTTGCCAACTATCTCAATAACAAGAAGCGGCGGGAGATCACTGGGATCGAAGAGTCGTGCAAGGTGACCATCAACATCATCGCCCGCAGCGACGTCGGGCCCGAGCACCTCTCACTTAAAGTTCTCGACGAAACCGGAAACGAGCTTCGCTCCAACGTGGCCCCGGCGGTCACAAGCGCCAAACGCTGATCCGTGGGGCCCGCCGCTCGCCGAGGTGCTTTTTGATGCGAAGTTCGTGCTGCGCCCGACGCACAGCATTGCATCGCCGCGACCGCCGAGTTTATTCTGGGGTGCAAATTCTTCGCCACCAGACAAACTGATCATGGCCCTCGACACAGAAAATGCGGTCGCCCCATCCGCGCCCGCCGCCAAGGTCCCCACCAGCCATCCGATCGCGTTCTGGTTCTTCTTCTGGGGCGAGTTTGCCGAGCGTGCCTCGTACTACGGCATGCGCACGATTCTGACGCTGTACCTCACCGCGGCCGTCGGACTCGCGGCGACAGAAGCCGGCCCCATTCAATATCGCTTTAAAGCGGCGGTCTATTTTCTTCCCCTCTTGGGCGGCTTCATTGCCGACCGGTTCTTGGGAAAGTACTGGACGATCGTCGGCTTCTCGATTCCCTACGTCGCCGGCCATTTCATCCTGGGAATTCCGGACCGGTTTGCTGTTTACATTGCGCTGGCGCTATTGGCCGGGGGCAGCGGCGTCATTAAGCCGAACATCTCCACGCTCATGGGGCGGACCTACGACGAGCAGCGCCCCGGGCAGGAGAAGCTGCTGTCGTCGGCGTTCCTCTGGTTCTATTTCTCGATCAACATCGGCTCGTTGATCTCGACCTTCGCCCTGCCGGCAATCCGGAATTACTACGCGGGCAACAATCCGACTACGGCCCAATTGCAACATGCCTACGCGCTGGCTTTTCAATTCCCGGCGTGGTTGATGGTTGCGTCTCTGATCGTGTTCGCGGCTGGAAAACCGTTCTACGCCAAAGACAAGTTCGTCCGGCGTGAAACGTCGCCGGAAGAACGTGCCGAACGTTGGAGAACCCTGGGAAAGCTCGGCGGCATTTTCGTGTTGATCATCTTTTTCTGGGTTCCCTATGAGCACAACGACACCATCTGGGTCTGGTTCATCCGGGATTACGTCAATCTCCCCAGCATCCCCCATGGCGCGCTCTTCGGCTGGCCGAGGGAGGATTTCCACATTGCGCCCGACCAGGTTCAGTCACTCAATCCGCTGTTCGTGCTGATCTTCGCCCCATTCTGCGTCTGGTTTTTCCGCAAGGTCGACCCGAACAATCGCGTCTTTACTGCGACAAACCGGATGCTGCTCGGCTTCGGTATGGCCGTGGTCTCCGCGTTTCTGATGTGGGCGGCCGGCGCGCTGGCCCACGGATCGCCCGACGCGCCGAAAGGATTCATCGTTCCTGTCGCGAAAAAAATCTCGGTGTTCTGGCCAGCCGCCGCGTACATCTCGCTCACGTTGGCTGAAGTCCTGATCTACGGCACCGGGTTGGAGTTGTCGTATACCGCCGCCCCGCAAAGCATGAAGGGATTCATCACGGGCTGCTTCCTGGCGACGATCATGATGGCGGATCTGATCAATGATCGAATGTCCCAACTTTACGGAGGGTCGCTGACCGACGCCGTCGCCGATCGGGGTCGGTTCTCTCCTGCGTGGTTCTTTGGTCTCATGTTGCTCATTGCCATCGCTGCGATGGTGATCTTCTTTTTCTTGGGGCGACGGCTGCAGCGTCAGTCCGCGGTAGAGGCGTCCCCCCCGCCGGAGTAATTTTATGAGTCTTCATCCCCAGCGATTCTGCCTCGGATTTCTGGCTCTGGCATTTGTCACTAACGCGACGGCAGCCGCCCTCGCCGACGAAGGCATGTGGCTCTTCAATCGGCCACCGCGTCAGATCTTGAAGGAACGGTACGGCTTCGAGCCCACGAAAGAGTGGCTCGACCATGTGCAGCGGGCCTCAGTCCGCTTCAACGTCGGGGGTTCCGGCTCGTTCATCTCGCCGGAGGGGCTGGTGATGACCAATCACCACGTCGGTGCCGACGCCCTCCAGAAATTGAGCGATGCCACCCACAACTACCTCAAGGACGGCTTCTACGCCAAAACGCGGGCCGACGAGAAGAAGTGCCTCGACCTGGAGCTCAACGTGCTCGAGAGCATCGAGGACGTGACCGATCGCGTGAACGCCGCCGTCAAGCCGGGCATGACTCCCGAACAGGCCTTCATCGGTCGGCGGGCCGCGATGAACGAGATCGAGAACGAGTCGAAGCAGAAGACCGGACTGCGCAGCGACGTGATCACGCTCTATCAGGGGGGCGAATACGACCTCTATCGCTACAAGCAGTACACCGACGTGCGCCTGGTCTTCGCTCCCGAGCAGCAGATCGCGTTTTACGGGGGCGACCCGGACAACTTCGAGTACCCGCGTTACGACCTCGACTGCTGTTTCTTCCGCGTCTATGAGAACGGCAAGCCGGTTCAGGGGCAGGAATATTTCAAGTGGAGCGCGAAGGGCGCCGGCGATAACGAGCTGGTCTTTGTGTCCGGCAATCCGGGACGCACCAATCGGCTCGACACGGTCGATGCACTCCGCTATCAGCGCGACATTGCCTATCCCTACACGCTCAACCGGCTCTATTCCCTGGAAGTGTTGCTCACCGCATGGGGGGCCCGCTCGGATGAGAACGCCCGGCGGGCGCGGGATCTGTTCTTCGGCGTGGCCAACAGCCGCAAGGCGCGCGACGGGGGCCTGGCGGGACTCTTGGATCCCGCGGTTTTCGCTCAAAAAATCGAAGCAGAAAAGCAGTTGCGCGCAGCCGTCGAGCATCATTCCGACTTGCAGCCGACGGCTTCGGCTTGGGGCCGCATTGCCGAGGCCCAAAAGGTTCGCGCTCACTTGCTGCACCAGTACTCGGCGCTGGAACGCGGGCTTGGCTTTAACAGCACCTTGTTCCAAATTGCGCGCGATCTGGTGAGGGCCGCCGACGAAAAGGCCAGGCCCGATCGTGAGCGCCTCCGCGAGTACACCAACGCTCGCCGGTCTTCGCTCGAACTGGGTTTGTTCTCGGAAGAGCCGATCTACAGGGACTTTGAGATCCTCAAGCTGACCAACTCGCTGACGTGGCTCGAGCCGCAGCTCCTGGGCGACCGCAAGCTCTACAAGCAAATTATGGCCGACAAGTCGCCCGCCGACCGCGCGGCCGAGCTCGTGCAGACCAGCAAGCTCGAGAGCGTCGAGCTGCGAAAGAAGCTTTACGAAGGCGGGAAAACGGCCGTCGACGCCTCAAACGATCCGATGATCCTGCTGGCTCGGCTGGTCGATCCGCCGGCTCGAGCCGTTCGCAAGCAGATGGAATCTCAGGTCGAAGAAGTCGAACGGCAGGCCTACGGCCAGATCGCCAAGGCGAAGTACGAAATCGAGGGGAAGAACACCTACCCCGACGCGACATTCACGCTGCGTCTGGCCTTCGGAACGGTGAAAGGTTACGAAGAGCAAGGCAAGCATATCCCGTTCGAGACGCACTTCGCCGGCCTCTACGAGCGCGCGGCCGAGCATCACGACAAAGAGCCGTTCGATCTCCCCAAGCGCTGGGTCGAACGCAAGTACAAGCTCGACCTCGGCACGCCGTTCAACTTCGTTTGCACGGCCGACATCATCGGCGGCAATTCGGGCAGCCCGGTGATCAACAAGGAGGCGGAGATCGTCGGGCTGATCTTCGACGGCAACATCCAATCGCTGGTGCTCGACTTCCT
>DASPSM010000209.1:0-6430 GCA_035623955.1 Planctomycetaceae bacterium | reverse complement strand
GCACCGATTCAAAAGCCTGCGACTTGGCCCAGATGTAGTTGTTGACGGGCAGCTCGCCGAAGCGAATCCCCAACTCGGCCGCCCGATCGATATGCAGCCGCGTGTGTCGCTGTTCGTCGCGCATGATGTCGACGAGGCCCGTGCGAAACTCGGAGGGCGCCTCGGGAAACGCGAGCAAAACGAAGGCCATCACTTCCAAAGCCTGCAGCTCGTGGTTGGCCAGAATATGGTGCGCCACGGCCCGCTTCTTCGGATCGCCCAGCGCTCCCGCGCGGGGCATCGCCGGAGCCGTCCGCCGCAGGGCGAATTTCAGTTCCGCTGGACGGCCCGGGACAGGCACACGTCGGGCCGGTCCGGGCTGGTCGTCGACAAGGCGCTCAGGAATCTTCGCGAGCTTCTCCGCCAGCGATTCGGAGAGCACGATCCGCTCGGCAATCTCGCGGATCTGTATGGGAACGACTTGCCGACGCCCACCCTCGCTCATTACCCGCGTCCGCCCTCACAGCACGTCTCGCAAATTGCGCGGCAATTGCTGCATTGAAGCTTCTGTTTGATTTCGACGAGCGACCCGCCGCACTGGGGGCAGGCGGGGCGTTTGGGGCCTTCCCGGCCGCGTTCGCGTCTGGCCGCGCCGGGTTGGGGCTCCGACGGCTGCGATGAGGTGAAAGGCATCCGAGTCGTGCTCCGGAGAACGGCCCGAAGTATAGGCAAATCCGCAGCTTGCGCGGTTCCTGATGGCGAGCCGCAGACGCATCCGCTAAGTTAGAAACAGAGAGCGGCGGGGCTCCGGCATCAGCCGGGATTATGCATCGCGCAGCGGGAACCGTCCATCGGAAGAAGGTTCCGACGACAGAATTATCGCCCAGTGAGAGGGCCAGTCAGAGGGATTGTTGGTGGTGACCACAGCCAGCGTTCGACCCGGCCAAACCGAGCGGGTCGCATTGACGTTTTGTTGTCCCAAGTGCCAAGAGACGAGTCGGCTCGACGTCGCGCCGAACGACGTGATCCGCTGCTCGGCCTGCGATTGGCAGCGGTCCCTTGCGCCGGAGGATTTTGCCCAGGGCAAGCCGGCGCGGTGCCTCGTCTGCGGCTGCAACGATCTGTGGCGCCAGAAGAACTTCTCGTCGCGGCTCGGCCTGCTGATGGTGGCAGCAGCTATTCTTTTCAGCACGATAGCCTACGCCTTTTGGCAGCCGGTGCTGGCACTGGGCATTTTGATGGCCTTTGCGCTCATCGACGCAGTCCTGTATTTGTTCATGCGGGATGTCTCGGTCTGCTACCGCTGTGCGGCGCGGCACGCGGGTTTCGACCCCGCCGAAACGCACGCGACATTCGACTTGGAGGTCGCCGAGCGTTACCGCCAGGAGCGCCTGCGTCGGCAGGCGCTCTCGCAGCTCTCGTCTTGATTCCATTCCTGTTGGGGGGTGAAGTCCTGCTGAGCCGGTTTCCAGGTTGCCAGTGAAAGGCAGCGGCTCGGCTGTCCGCCCAAGGCGGATCACCGTTTCCTCGGCAATAACGACGTGAACGAACGGCAGCGGCAACTTAGCGAAGACCTTTCCGGAATCTTCCGGGGGGAAGTGCGCTGCGACCCGCTGATGCTGGCGGCCTACGCCAGCGACGCCAGCATCTTTCAGGTGTCGCCGCTGGGCGTGGCTCGCCCGGTCGATCGCGACGACGTCGTCGTCCTGGCCAGGTACGCGGCCGAGACCGGAACTCCGCTCATCGCCCGGGGAGCGGGCACCGGCGTAGCAGGAGCCGCGATCGGCGAGGGGCTGATCGTCGACTTTTCCCGCCACATGACCAACGTCGAGTCGATCGGCGCGGAAACGGTGCGCGTCCAGCCGGGCGTGGTGCGCGATCGGCTCAACCAGATTCTGCGGCCGCACGGCCGGTATTTTCCCCCCGATCCCTCGAACACCGCTGTCACGACGGTCGGAGGGATGCTCGCGGTCGACGCGGCCGGCTCGCATTCAATTCGCGTCGGTTCGGTTCGCGACCACGTGGCCAGCATTGAAACCGTGTTGGCGGGCGGAACGGTCCTCGAGTTCGGCGAAGAATCGTTGTCCCCGGCCCAGCTCGAAGGCGCCTTTGTCTCCGAGACTTCGCTCGATGCCCAGCCGCCTCTCAATAACGGCGACGCCGAGTCCACCAGGCGGTCGATCGTCGAGCGGCTGGCGGCCCTGTTGATCGAGAATCGCGAACTGATCTCCCGGCGGCAGCCGCCGCTGATTCGCAATGCGGCCGGCTATTATCTGCGCGGAGTGCTCGCGGGCTCGAAATTGAGCGTGCCGCGGCTTCTGGTTGGGTCCGAGGGGACGCTCGGGCTGTTCACGGCGGCCACGCTGCACACGTCGGTGCTGCCGCCGCACCGGTCCGTCGCGCTGCTCTTGTTCGGCGATCTCGAGTCGGCGATCAAGGCCGTGCAGGAGATTTCCGATCAGGAACCGAGCGCGTGCGACTTGATGGATCGCCGCCTGTTGTCGCTGGCCCGCGAGGCCGACCCGCGGTTCGAGCAGTTGATTGCGCCGGCGGCGGAGGTCGCGCTGATCGTCGAGCAAATCGGCTTCAGCGACGCGCAATGCCGCGACCGCATCCAGATGGTGATCCGCGCCGTTCGAGCGCTCAACGTCAATGCGGTGGTCGCATACCAGGCTCACTCCTTCGAAGAGGTGGAGTTCTTATGGACGTTGCCCGGCAAGGTCGTGCCCCTGCTCACGCGCCTCAAAGGGCAGACGCGGCCGACGCCGATCGTCGAAGATATCTCGGTCCCGTCGGCGACGCTCTTGGACTTTCTACGAGCGGCGCAAAAGGTGTTCCAAAACCACCAGGTGACCGCCTCGCTCTACTCGCACGCGGCCGCGGGACAATTGCATCTGCGCCCGTTTCTTGCGCCTCCGTCGCCGCTCGAGGGCCCCAAGCTCGAGGCGCTGGCCCACGACCTGTATGCGGCCGTCTTCGCAGTCGGCGGCACCGTCAGCGGCGAACACGGCGACGGGATGTCTCGCACGGCATTTTTGCGAACCGAATACGGTCAGCTCTACCGCGTATTCGAAGACATCAAGCAGATCTTCGACCCCAAGCACGTCCTCAACCCGGGCAAGATCGTCGCAAACGACGTCCGCTGGCCGCGCGAACACATCCGCCCCAGCGCCCCCCGCCAGGGCGAGCCGGTCGCGCTGCAGCTGCGCTGGACCGAGCGGGAGCTGCTCGACGAGGCGCTCACCTGCAACGGCTGCGGACAATGCAAGACGCAATCGGCCGGGTCGCGGATGTGCCCCTTCTTCCGCATCGAGAGCCGCGAAGAGGCCAGCCCGCGGTCGAAGGCCAACGTGCTCCGCGATTATCTGACGGGGCGCCTCGATCCGCGCGAGTGGACGTCGGAGTCGATGAAGGAAATCAGCGACCTGTGCTTCAACTGCAAGCAGTGTCAGTTGGAGTGTCCCACCAACGTGAACATCCCGCAGATGATGATCGAGGCCAAGGCGGCCCAAGTCGCCGCCCACGGCGTCACGCGGGCCGACTGGATCCTGTCGCGGGCCCATTCGTACGGCTGGTTGGGGAGCACGGCCTCGCTGGCAATGAACTGGGCAATCGCCAACCCAGCCGCGCGATGGTGCATCGAGCAGCTGGTCGGCATCTCACGGCGCCGGAAGCTGCCGCTGTTCGCGCGTCGTTCGTTCTTGAGCATGGTCCGGCGCGGCGCCGGCAAGCCGCAGAAGTCGCGACGCGGCCGCACGACCGTCGTCTATTTTGCCGGCGACTATGTCAACTACCACGATCCGCAGCTCGGGCAGGCGCTTTTGGCGATCCTGGAGCACAACGGCATTGCGGTCTATGTGCCGCCTGCGCAGACTTCTTCCGGAATGGCGATGATCTCGGCGGGCGACCTCGAAGCGGCCCGCATCGTTGCCGACCAGAACGTCCGCGAGCTGGCGGAGCTGGCGCGCGAGGGTTATCCGATTCTCTGCACCGAACCGACGGCCGCGCTGTGTCTCAAGCAGGAATATTCGATGATCCTCGACCACCCCGACGTTGCCGTGCTGGCATCGCAGGTGGTCGACGCCGGCGCTTACCTGCGGGACTTGCACAACAGCGGCAAACTCAAGACCGATTTTCGCCCGCTCGATCTGGACGTCGCCTACCACACGCCTTGCCACCTCAAGGCGCTCGAGTGCGGCACGCCGCTGGCCGATTTGCTCTCTTTGATCCCCCAACTCCGCTTGCATAGAATCGAAAAGGGATGTTCGGGAATGGCGGGGGCGTATGGCCTCACCGAGCGGAATTTCCGGACGTCGATCCGGATCGGATGGGAGCTGATTACGGCAATGCGGAACCCCGAGCTCGATGCCGGTGCCACCGAGTGCAGCGGCTGCAAGTTCCAGATGGAGCAGGGAACCGAGACGCCGACCGTGCACCCCCTCAAGCTGCTGGCGTATTCGTACGGACTGATGCCCGAGATCGAAAGCAAACTGCAACGCACCAAGCGAAAGCTGGTGGCCTCATGAGGCTGGACGTGCGACTGTTCGCCCGGGCCAAAGACGCCGCCGGCGCCGAGCGCGTCACGGTCGAGTTGCCGGCCGGCGCCCGAGTGGCCGACTTGCGAGCCGCCCTGGCCGACCAGTCTCCGAACCTGCGGCCCCTTGTCCCGTGTCTGTTGGTCGCGGTGGGCAATGACTACGCCGACGACGGGGCGCTCCTGTCTCCCCAGTCGGAAATCGCCTGTTTCCCTCCAGTCAGCGGCGGATAACTGTCGATGCAGCGCCTGACCGAAAAGCCGATCGACTTTGCCGCACTCACGGAGTCCGTGCGCTCGGCCGACAGCGGTGCCGTCGTGCTCTTCCTGGGGACGGTCCGCGAAATGACCAACGGCCGCCGCACGATGGCTCTCGACTACGAAGCCTTTGGCCCGATGGCCGAATCAAAACTGGCCGAGATCGAGGCCGAAGCTCGGCGGCGGTGGCCCCTGGATCGCGTGGCCATCGCGCACCGGCTCGGACGGCTCGAATTGGGCGAAGTGAGCGTGGCGGTAGCCGTCAGTGCGCCGCACCGGTCCGAAGCGTTCGAGGCGGCCCGCTACCTGATCGACACGCTCAAACAAACCGTGCCGATCTGGAAAAAAGAAAACTGGCACGACGGCACGAGCGAATGGGTGCATCCCGGGCTCGAGTCAAACGGCCATGATTCAAGACCGCTGGCGGGCGAACGGCCAGTGCCACCAGCGCTACCAGTGCCACCCAGGCCACTGCGGGAGGCGACGCGATGATCGACGCGCCCAGACCCGCTCCGCTTGTCGACGGCTTCGGCCGCGTGCATACGAATCTACGGATCAGCGTCACCGATCGCTGCAACATCCGCTGCTTCTACTGTATGCCTGCCGACAACGTCGAATTCATGGACCGCAGCGACCTGCTCACCTTCGAGGAGATCGAGCGGTTCGTCCAGGTCGTGGCGCGACTGGGCGTTAACAAAGTCCGACTGACCGGAGGCGAGCCGCTCGTCCGCCGCGAGCTGCACAAACTCGTCGCCAAGATCGTGCCGATCCCCGGCATCCGCGACGTCGGCCTCACGACGAACGGCATCCTGCTGGCGGAGCAGGCCGCCGAGTTGTGGAACGCCGGCTTGCGCCGGCTCAACGTCAGCCTCGACGCGCTCAGCCCGGAAAAATTCAAACGAATTACGCGGCGCGACGGCTACGAAAAAGTGATCGCCGGCATCCGCGCCGCGCAACAGATCGGCTTCGATCCGGTGAAAGTCAACGCCGTTTCGATTCGCGGGCTCACCGAGGAAGAGATCGTTCCTTTCGGCCATTTCGCGCGCGACACCCGTGTCGAAATGCGGTTTATCGAATATATGCCCCTCGATGCCGACTGCGCCTGGCAGCGCGACAAGGTCCTCTTCGCCCACGAAATCGTTGAGACGCTGTCGCGCGAAATTATGCCGCTGGTTCCCTGCGGCCGGCCCGATCCCGGGGCCCCGGCCACCGAGTTCGTGTTTTCCGACGGGGTCGGGCGCATCGGGTTCATCGCGTCGGTCAGCCAGCCTTTCTGCATGGACTGCAACCGCTTCCGCCTGACGGCCGATGGGCAGATTCGCAACTGCCTGTTCAGCCTGGAAGAGACCGACATCCGCGCGATCCTGCGCGGCGGAGGAACCGATGCCCAGATCGAGGCCGCGGTTCGCCGCTCGATTGCCGCGAAGAAGGAAGGGCACGAGATCAACACCGCCCGCTTCATCCAGCCGGCCCGGCCGATGTACTCGATCGGCGGCTGATCCCCGGCGAGCGGTGGGTGTAAGCCCGCCGGTGCTTCCACTCTTGCGCAAAGTGATGCAAAGCAGGCAACAAATCGTCAAGAATTAAGCACCGGCGGGCTTACGCCCGCCGCTCGCCGGATCGTTCGTAAATCGTTTCTCCAATTCCCGTGCAGCGCAT
>DASPSM010000207.1:0-5393 GCA_035623955.1 Planctomycetaceae bacterium | reverse complement strand
TGCGTCTTGGCGCTCACTCCCTTGGCATAGCGCATCATTTCCGCGACGCCTTTGTAGCGATCGTATTCGTAGAAATTCCCGAAGTCGGGCAGGGTGCCGCAGCGCGGATTACCGACGAGCCGCATTACGCCCGTGAGCCAGTCGCCGTGCGACGACAACCCGCCGTGGTTTTCGACGATCACGCTGATCTGGTGCTGGGCCCCATATTCGACGAGCTGGCGCAGCCCGTCGGCGACGAGCTTCATCGTCTCGTCGAAGGTCCCCTTGCTGTGCGCGTTGACTCGAATGGCGTGGCAGCCCAGCGTCTTGGCGGCGTCGACCCAGCGATGATGGTTGTGGACGGCCTGTTGGCGCTTGGCGGGATCGGGATCGCCCAGCGCCCCTTCGTCGTCGATCATGATCAAGACATTCTGAACGCCTTCCCCGGCCGCCCGCTGATTCAGCTCGGCGAGGTACTTCTGGTCCTGAGCCTTGTCCTTGAAGAACTGGTTCACGTACTCGCACGCGCTGATGCCGTAATCGCGCTTGGCGACGACCGGAAAATCGAGGTTCGTCAGCTCATGACGCCGCAGCGCCCGATGCAGCGACCACTCGGCGAGCGAGATCTTGAACAGCGGCTCGGTCGAGTCGGCGGCAGCGGCGCCTCGCTGCGATGTCAGCATGGCAGCGGCCGCTCCCGCAACGAGCGCAGTTGATTGGCGAAGGAAATCGCGGCGATCGGTGGTTTGGGCCATCGGATTCGTCCTTGTTGCGCGGCGGAAACCTCCGGCCCGGAACAACGCATCGTGGGGCAGGGGTGTGTCGAAAAGCGGGCGATCAGTATCGATAGTAATCGGGCTTGTACGGGCCCTCGACCGGAACGCCGATGTATTGCGCCTGCTTCGCGGACAGCTTGGTGAGTTTCACTCCCAACTTGTCGAGATGCAGGCGGGCGACCTCTTCGTCCAACTCCTTGGGGAGCATGTGGACGCCCACGGAGTATTTGTTCGGCTCAGTCCAGAGCGCAATCTGGGCGATGACCTGGTTCGAGAAGCTATTGGACATCACGAAGGAGGGATGCCCGGTCGCACAGCCCAGGTTCACCAGCCGCCCTTCCGCTAACACGACGATTGCCTTGCCGTCGGGATAGACGAACTTATCGACTTGGGGTTTGACGTTGACGCGGCGAATGTCCTTGCGGTTCTTCAAGTACGCGATTTCGATTTCGGAATCGAAGTGGCCAATATTGCAGACAATGACCTCGTGCTTCATCGCATCGAGGTGCTCGCGGCGGATCACGTCGCAGCAGCCCGTCGCGGTGACGAAGATGTCCGCCGTCGCCGCGAACTCTTCCATCGTGCCGACCTGATAACCTTCCATCGCAGCTTGCAGAGCGCAGATCGGATCGATCTCGGTGATTACCACGCGAGCGCCGAGCCCCCGCATCGCCTCGGCACACCCCTTGCCCACGTCGCCGTAGCCGCAGACCACCACGACCTTGCCGGCGAACATGATGTCGGTGGCCCGCTTGATGCCGTCGCCAAGCGACTCGCGACAACCGTACAAATTGTCGAACTTACTCTTGGTCACCGAGTCATTGACGTTGATGGCCGGCACGCCGAGCCGCCCTTGATCGAACATCTGATGGAGCCGGTGGATTCCCGTCGTCGTTTCTTCTGTCAGCCCGCGGATTCCCTTGAGCAAATCCGGGAATCGGTCGTGGACCATCGCGGTGAGATCGCCGCCGTCGTCGAGGATCATGTTGAGGGGCTTGCCGTCGGCGAAGTACAGCGTTTGTTCGATGCACCAGTCGAACTCTTCTTCGTTCATCCCTTTCCAGGCAAAGACAGGGATGCCCGCCGCGGCGATGGCAGCAGCCGCGTGGTCCTGCGTCGAGAAGATGTTGCAGCTCGACCAACGAACCTCGGCTCCGAGCTCGGTGAGCGTCTCGATCAGCACGGCCGTCTGGATCGTCATGTGCAAGCAGCCGGCGATTCGAGCCCCTTTGAGCGGCTGGCTCGGGCCGTACTTTTCCCGCAGCGCCATCAGGCCGGGCATTTCGTTCTCGGCCATCTCGATTTCCTTGCGGCCCCATTCCGCAAGCGACAGATCGGCGACCTTGTACGGCAACGAGGCAACAGTCGACATTCCGCATCTCCCCATTCGGATTCTGTGTGTTTCAGAACGACGCGACAGACCCAAGCCGACAGATCCGCTCGCGCGGATTGCCGACTTACGGTCTTAGCGCGAGCCACTGTCCGTGCCGACTGGCAAGGCATCCGGTCGGTTTGGCGAACGTGGTTACGATGCAAGCCGTGGCAAGCTTGACCGACAGGGACTGTCTTTGAGTCACAGCTCCACGGGATAAGACCTGTCCAGTCCTGCAGCATCGTAACATAGGCGATATTCGGGGAGCGAGCAACTTCGTTGACGCGCTGTCCAGCGCGACTTAAAAATTGAAGTCAGGGCCGGCTAACACTTAAGAAGGGATCCCCAATGTCCTGGCGGCATGCGTTCGTTCTATTCATCGCCGCGGCCCTGACCACGCTCTGTGTTGCGGCCCCTCCTTCGGCTGATCGCAAAGCACCCTCGAAGAAGGGCGGCTCTCTCGCGCGTGGCAAAGCAAAAACCGACGAAGAGCCAGCCGCGGAGCCGGCAGAATCGGGGCCGCAGTCGACGCCGCAGGCGGCGCCGGGGCAGATCGTGATCCGCCGACAGCCCTTGCACCTGAGAGGGCCCGAAAAATACCAGATTTCGATGCACCTCGAGCCCAAGCAATCGGTGCGGATTGCGTCGCCATTCGACGGCACGGTCAAGGCGCTGCTGCGCAAGGCGGGGCAAAAGGTCGACAACGCAACCGAACTGGTGCGAATGGACGTCACGGCAAAGCAGCTGGTGCTTGAACGGGCCAAGGCGCTGCACCGGGCCGCCGAACTCGAGGCTGAGCAGGCGATGACGAAGGGGGGCGCCGACTCGCCCAACTCGCTTCCCAAGCAACTCGCCGAGGCGCGACTTCAGGCCGCGAAGGCCGATCTCGACCTGGCCGGCTATTGGGTGGAGCAGGGGACTCTGCGGGCGCCGTTTTTGGGCGAGGTGTTTGGCGTCCTGGTCTCGGAAGGTCAGGTGGTGCGGATGGGTGAGCCGCTGCTCGTCCTCGGCGACACCAGCGCGCTCACGGTCGAGGTCCCGGTCGATCGCGCGGCCACCCAAGTCGGGCAGAATCTTTCGGTCAAGGTCGAGGACCAGGTCGCGACCGCCAAGGTTGACGCCCTATTGCCCCTGTCCGCTCGATTCGAGCCGCTGCGGGACTTGCTACCGTCGGCGGCGCTGGCCAGCGTGACGATCAAGAACTCGGAAGGGACGTTCAAAGCGGGGCAGACAGTCTATTCGCCGCTGATTCCCCGCGATCCGATTGCCGACGTGCCGAACTCCTGCATTGGGAATGTCGGCGACGGAAACCACAAAGTGCAAGTCCTCCGCGACAACACCGTGCGCGACGTGGTGATCGCGACGTTGGCCCCGGTCGGCGTCGATCGCACATTCGTGAGCGGCCCGTTCCGCGAGGGGGACGAGATGATCGAATCGGCATCACAAGAGCTGGTCGACGGCGTTGTCGTTCGATCCGCGCCCATGACACTCCTCAAGCAGCCGGCCGCTAAGGCGAACGGTGACAAACACGCCCCGTCGACCGGCGACAAGCCCGCCTCAGAAAAGCAAACCGGCGGCATCTAACAGGACCCCGGGGAGCCCCGCTAGGCGCAGTTGGTTGTGCCTGAGGCTGGCCGACTCCGCTATACTTAAAGGAGCGGGGCCAAATTTCCCCCGGTGCCGACAATCTGTCCGCCGGTGCGCCCCTCGCGATGGCTCACCTTCTTGGCAGCCCCTACGGCGGCCCTGACGCGTGTGCGGGAGCAAATGCCTTGTCCGACGAAATCATCATCGACGATTACCAGTTGCTCAACCACATTTCGACGGGCAGCTCGACCCAAGTCTGGGAGGCCACCGACAAAGGGGGCGGAGAGCGGCGATACGCGATGAAGGTGATGCTGCCCGAAGCCCTCGCCGAATCGGAACAGCGCGCGGTCCTCAAGCACGAAGCCAAGCTGGCCGAGAGATTCGACCATCCCAACCTGGTTCGCGTCTACAAATGCGTCGTCAGCAAGAAGCGCGCTTACATCCTGATGGATTATTTCCGCGCTCCCAACCTCAAGGTGCAGATTCAAAGCGATCTTGTCTCTGTGCAGGCGCGCTTCAGCCGCCTGGTCGAGCAACTGTGCCACGTTCTTGGATACCTGCATGGACTGGGCTGGGTTCACCGGGACATCAAACCGGACAACATCCTGTTCAACAGAGCCTCGGAAGTGCGATTGATCGACTTTTCGCTGACGACGCGTGCGGCGGGCGCCGTCGCGAAAATGATCGGCGCAAAGGAAAAGATCATCCAAGGGACACGGACCTATATCCCGCCCGAGGCGATTCTCAAAAAGCCGATCACGCCTCAATCGGATATCTACAGCCTGGGCATCACGCTGTATGAAGTCCTGACGGGCGACCCGCCGTTCCGGGGCAGCAGTCCGGACGACCTGCTCAGAAAGCATCTTGTCGAGCAGCCGGGCGAGCCCTCCTCCTTCAACCCCAATATCACGCCCGAGATGGACCGCATGATTTTGAAGATGCTGTCCAAAACTCCGGCCAAACGCCACAAAGACACGCACGAGCTTCTGGCCGAGTTCCGCAACCTCAAGCCGTTCAAAGAGGACGTCATCGAAGTCGACCGCCGGCACAAGCAGGCGCAGGCCGAGCGCTACAAGACGACGCTGGACAAGGCCGGCCGTCTCGACAGCCGGGCCGACCACGAGCGGCAGCAGTTCCTCAAAGCAAACCCCGACTTAGCCAAGGAGATGGAGGAGAAGAAGAAGGCACCCGCGAAGCCGACTGTAACCGCGGCAGCAAGCAAACCGGCCGCTGCTAAAGGGGCTGCAGCTCCGGCACCCGCCAAAGCAGTTAGCGCCCCAGTCGCGCAGCCCCGCCCACAGCAGCCCGCGGCCCAGCAGCCTGCAGTTCAACAGCCTGCAGTTCAGCAGCCGGCACGTCCCGCCGCGCCGCAGTCGCCAATGCCCGCCCAGCCGATGCCGCAGCAACCCATGCCGATGCCGCTAGGCTATCCCCCGAATCCGTACGGCTACCCGGGGTATGCGCCCCAACATCCTTACCCTGTTGCGGGCTACCCTGGCGGGGCACCCTATCCGCAGCCCGGCTATCCGCAACCGGCAGCGCCTTATCCCAGCGGACAACCGCAGGGTTATCCGCCACAACACATGCCTCCCGGGCAGCCCGCCGGCTATCCGGCCGCTCCCTATGGGGCTGCCCCTTACGGAAGCCAGATCCGAATGCCGACGCCGGGTCCCGCGCCA
>DASPSM010000204.1:0-3435 GCA_035623955.1 Planctomycetaceae bacterium | reverse complement strand
CCCGGGCTTTGCCCAAAAACGGGGACTGACCCCCTACCGGAAGGGCAAACCAGCTTTCCAGCCACAACGGGTCAGGGGTCTGTCCCCTTTTTTGGGCAAAGCCAAGTGTCCCGTCCCACCGGGACAAAAGATTTGGTCCCGCCGGGTCAACTTGTCCCATCGTCCCGATCGGCGGGCCGACGACCTTGAGAGAAACGGGCCCCTGAAGACGCAACGTCCGTGTGCGCATACCCTTCGCGTTTCCGCGAGCGACAAGCCCAGCGTCGCGATGCGACATCGGCAAAAGAGCCTATCTCCATTCAGCCATAAAAGTCCGATTCATCCAAGATCAGTTTTTCGAAACGAATGGCCGTCTCCGCGGTGCACCCGGCCGAGGGCCAGGCGATCGGCGAAGTCGGTCAACCTTGGACTTTGGACCCCGGCTTTGAAATACACCCGGCAGGATTCGAACCTGCGACCTGCGGTTTAGGAAACCGCCGCTCTATCCACCTGAGCTACGGGTGCGTCGCTGCGGCGCGGATACCGACGATTTGTGGGTGCCCCGGACAACTCGTTGTCCCTGCGCAGCAGCAAGGCCCCTCAATTTAACCGCCAAACCGGTTTACTGCACAGGGTCGCCCTCAACTCCAAGACACTGGACCGGTCACGCCGGAGCGCACCTGAAACGCCGCAATCTCGGGCCGCACCGTTGAAACCAAGCGCCGCTCCCGTGCACCGCGATTGAGGCAGGTCCACGCGTCACGCCCCCCGGGCGCTCGGCCACGGCGCGCGCTCTTCGCGCAGGGAGGCTCAGCGCCGTTTCAGCTTCTCGGCAAGCACAGTCTCGTCACCTTTGACCAAGCGGCCTTCCGGGTCGATCAGGATGACGGTCCCCATGCCGGGAAGTCCGAACCGCTCCCACGTCGTGAACGTCGGGTCGAGCAGAATTGGAAACGGCAACGGCTTGTGCCACACGTGGTCGATGATCGGCTGAAGTTTCTGATCCAGGTCGGCCATCGACTTGATGTCCCCGTCCTCATCGATGCAGATCGAAAGGATCTCGAAGCGGTCTCGCTCCGTCGCATGGTCCTCATAGAACTTGACGAGTCTCGGAATGCCGCGGGTCAGGCACGGCCTGCACGATAATCCCCAGAAATCGACCAACAGCCATTTCCCCTTGAAATCGAGCGCCTGCGCGTCTTTCCTGACACCCCGCGCGTCGACGGCATGCCAGCGGGGCACTTTCTCGCCGTAATGTTGCGTGCAATCGTTCCATCGGCCGGCGGACTTCGCCTGGTTCTTCCTCCCGCCTATTGTCGGCTTAAAGGGAGGGAGCCGGAGCACGCCCAGATCGATCCCGGGGGACTGCGCGGTCAACAGAATCTCTTTCGGCGGATCGATGCGGGAAATCTGATCGGTATTTTCCCCGTTGAAGCGGTACGCGTCCAAGAAGTACCGTCCCGGCGGCAGCGACATCGCGAACTGGGCCTCATAAGAGCCGCAACCCACCAACCTCGTGATGCCGAGGGGACGTGCCGGGTCTTCCGGCACGAGCGTATAGACGTAGGTCCACGAAGGACGCTCGCCCGGTCCCGGCCCTTCGAGCGACCCTTTGACATGAATCATCGGGCCGAGGCGGATTTCGATTTGGGCCGGTCCGTTTCCCAGTGGGAGAAAAACGAGCCCGCCGCGCTGCCGAGGCTTGTCCATGGCCATCACGAAAAAAAAGCCAGTCGGAACGTTCAGGACGAATTGTCCACTGGGGCCTGTCTTCGCAGGCTTGTCCCCGAGGGGCGCCATCTCTCCCACGTGGTCGTTGCTAGCCCCGCCACCGGAGGACTGGATGGGCTTGCCGTTGTCGTCGTAATAGGGTCCATTGGCTCGCCAGGTATAGCTGACATCCGCGCCGGCTACCGGCGCTCCATTTTCGTCGACAACCCGCCCGCGAACTTCTCGCCGGTCGTCGGCCTCTGTGCATCTCGGGTGTGCGACGCCGGCCACGACGAACATGGCGAGGATTGCGAATATTCGAGTGTGCATTTCGTGAGCCTCGACTTCGAGCCTGTCTCGATCTGGTCTATTCGCGGCAAAAGACGTTATCTCGTCGAATTTTCGTCTAATTAGTCGGGTCGACCGGCCTGCCAGATCGAGACGTCACGATCAATCGAGGACGGCCATCGCCGCCGTCACGACGGGCACAGCTGAAAGACCGTGATTTCGGGGCCGCACGTTGAAACGCACGCGGAGCAGGTGGCCCGGGCGCGGTTTATCTAGACGCGGCTGCTGGGGCCGATGTCGAATTCGCCGCTGGGTAGCGGCGCTTCTTGAGCAGCAAGAGGGGCGGCGGCAGAAAAGGGGGCTTGCATTGGCCGCCGTGCGCGTGGCCCGCCCAGATCCAGCCGCGACAGGTCCACGCGTCACGCTCCCAGGCGTTCCGCCACGGCTCGTGCGTAATCGGCGTTGCGAAAGCGTAGCCGCACAACGCCGCGGGAGCGGTCGCCGCCGGCGATCTTGGCCGGGGCTGTCATCCAGCGGGCGACCAGAATGCTGATCACGATCGACACAACCACCAGGCCGACACTGATCAGGCTGAACTCCAGCCAGTCGAGATTCAGCGGCAGCACGATGACGGCAGTCGCAATGATGCCGGCGATGACGCCGTTGTAGCAGAGGCGGCGATAGCGTCGCTGCGTGGAATCTTCGCAATCCGAACAGCGGGGGATTGTCAGCCGCAGCGTCGTGCTGACTTTCATGCGATGTCCGCGGTCAAGCGTTGTCGGCCGCAGGCAGTCGCAACACAAAAGAGGCCACGTGTGGCGGCCGATCTGAAAATCGCACCAGTTCTGGCTGCCATCGAGCGGGGGCGGCCCTTGCTTGGCCGGCACGAGCTGGCCGCTTTGCGGGTCTTTGATGAGAGCCGGCGGCGATCCGACGGGGAGCTTCGGCGGGAGCGGATGCTCCTGGTTCGGCCGAATGCGACTGCGCAGCCAGTTGCGCGATAGCCACATTCCTCCCGCGACCAACAGCGCGCCGGCGGGAACGATCAGGATGTAGGCGAGGTCGCCGGGAGCGGCAACCGCAAAGGCCGAGCCCAGCACGAGGCCGATCAGGCCGCCGACGGCCGCAATCAGGCCGGCAATCTCGCCCAGTTTGCGATAGCTTCCGCGTCGGAAGCCGGCGACCAGCTCGTCATTAATCCAGTTGCACCTGGGGCACGGGACAAGCTCCGCTTCCAAGGCCAAGCGCCGTTCGAGGTCTTTCTGAGCTTTTTGATTGGCCTTGCGCGTCGCGCGGTCGACGCCGAGGCCGTAGGGAGCCTGGGCGCTGCCGCTGCCGATGCGCGTGAACTTGTAGAAATACTCGCAACCGCACTTCGCGCAGAGCACGCGAACCATGCGTGCGCCGACGCGCTCGGCATTGATCTGCTTGGCATGGTAGTGCACGTACATGGCAGGC
>DASPSM010000435.1:0-7042 GCA_035623955.1 Planctomycetaceae bacterium | reverse complement strand
AAGGCGTTCGCCCACTTCGCATGGTGACCGAGCGAATCCGCAACATCGGAATCGTGGCGCATATCGACGCCGGCAAGACCACGACCACCGAGCGGATTCTCTACTACACGGGCTTCTCCCACAAAATGGGAGACGTCGACGCCGGCACCACCATCACCGACTTCGATCCGGAAGAGGCAAAGCGCGGAATCACCATTTATTCCGCCGCCATCACCTGCCGCTGGAAGAACGATCGGCAGGGGATTCCCGAGCACACGATCAACATCATCGACACGCCGGGGCACGTCGATTTCACGGCCGAGGTCGAACGCAGTTTGCGGGTCCTGGACGGGGCCCTCGTGGTGTTTAGCGCCGTGGAAGGAGTCGAGGCGCAGAGCGAGACCGTCTGGCGTCAGGCCGACCGCTACCGCGTCCCGCGGATCTGCTTCATCAACAAGATGGACCGGATCGGCGCCGACTTCGAACGGACCTTCAAGCAGATTGTCACCCGGTTGGGCGCACATCCAGTCGCGCTTCAAATCCCGATCGGGGCCGGGGCGGCGCCCACACCCGGGGCTTTTTCCGGCGTGATCGATCTGATCGAGATGAAGGCCCTCTATTTCGACAGCGCGTCCAAAGGTCGCGATGTGACCGTCGCCGAGATTCCCGCGTCACACCGCGAAGACGCTCAGAAGTGGCGGGGAGAGCTGCTGGAAGCCGTCGCGATGTTGGACAACGCCGTGATGGAGACCTATCTCTCCACCGAGGACGTCCCCATCGATCAGATTCACCGCGTGTTGCGCCTGGGCACGATCCAGGGTATGCTGCAGCCGACGTTCTGCGGGGCATCGCTCGACTATATCGGCGTCCAGCCGCTCCTGGATGCCGTCGTCCGGTACCTTCCGAGCCCGCTCGACCGCCCCGCCGTCGAGGGGGAACATCCCAATCCCAAGAAGCGGGAGAAGGCGCATGAGGTCCGCAAGTGCTCGCCGAAGGAACCGTTCTGCGGGCTCGTGTTCAAAATCGTCGCCGATCAGCATGCCGATTTGTATTTTGTGCGAGTTTATTCGGGAGTGCTCAAGAGCGGCAGCCGAGCGCTCAACCCCCGCACCGACAAGAAGGAGCTGATCAGCCAGCTCTGGCGGATCCAGGCCGACTCGCGCGAGAAAATCGAGACCGATGCCGTCGAAGCCGGCGACATCGTCGGCGTGGTTGGCCCAAAAGACTCCGTGACGGGCGACACGCTTTGCGATGGGCACCATCCGATCCTGCTCGAGCGGATCGCGTTTCCCGAGACGGTCATTTCAATGGCCATCGAGCCCGAAACCAACGCCGAACGCAAGAAGCTGGCCGACACGCTGGTCCGGCTGGGGCGGCAGGACCCCACGTTCACGGCGAAAGTCAGCGAGGAGACCGGCCAGACGATCATCAGCGGGATGGGGGAGCTGCACCTCGAAATTATACGTGAAAGGATCCAACGCGATTTCGGACTCAAAGTCCGCGTCCACAAGCCGCGAGTCAGCTATCGCGAATCGGTCAAGGCCCCGGTCGAGGCCGATGGCGTCTTTCATCGGCAGACCGCGGGAGAAACACATTACGCGAAGGTCCGCGTGCGGCTCGAGCCGTTTGCCGGCAGCGAGGCGGTCACGGTCGTCAACGCGCTCAAGCCCGAGCACTTGCCCGCCGAGTTTGTGCCCGTCATGGAGCAAACGCTTCGCGAGGAGGCCAATGCCGGCGGGCTTTTGGGCCACCCCCTCATGAACGTGCGGCTGACGATCCTCAACGTCGACTATCGCCGCACCGAAACCAACGAGGAGGCCCTGCGGGCGGCCTGTGCGGCCGCGGTGCGCGAGGCTCTCAAAGCCAGCGGCGTGGTGCTTTTGGAACCGATTATGAAGCTCGAGGTCTCGACGCCCGAGGAGTTCTTGGGGAACATCCAGGCCGATCTCAACGCCCGCCGGGCGATGATTGTGAATTTGGAACACGGCGGACACCTCTCGGTGTTGGAGGCGCATGTTCCGCTGTCGAAGATGTTCGGATATTCCACGCAGGTCCGCAGCCTGTCGCAGGGCCGAGCGTCGTACTCGATGGAGCCGCTCAAATACGCCGAGGCGCCGCCCGACGTGCTCAGAGAGATGATGGGCTGATTGGGCCGGAATTTCCCGTTCCCGGGCCCCAGTTCGTGCTCGGTGGATGAAACCCGTCCAAGCGGAAGACATTCTCTTGGCGGGTCGGCCGTGCTACAATTTTCCTGTGGTTGGCCGGGCCTGGCGTGAAATGCGCGCAGGCGATGCGCTCACTCGACCACGCTCCTTGCTCCTTGTCGACCTTGTCCCTGCGTGAAATACGTCCGTGTCCGGACGCCGGATTTGGCGTCTGGTTTTCCCGTGGTGACCATGAGCACCGATACGCCGGCTGAAGCGACGTCCGCAGCCCAGCAGCCTTCACTGCCGAGCTCAGCGCCCGTGCGACGCGGACGGATGTATGCACGCCTGGCCTACGCTCATCCGCAGCGCGGCACCGCCTACAAGGACATCAGCCGGCACACCACGCTCATCGGTTCGGCGACCGATGCCCCAATCCGCCTCATGTCCTCGGAAATCGCCGCAGCGCACTGCGTGATCACGCTCGATAACGACGTCCTGCGGATCAGGGCCCTGCGGTCGAACGCGGGAATCCGCGTCAACGGCTATCCGGTCGAAATCAGCGTGATTTGCCACGGGGACCGGCTCGACATCGGACCGTTCAGCTTTCGCGTCGAGACGAATCTCACGTTCGAGCTGTCGCGAACGGCGGCCATTCCCGAGACGCGGATGGATTTGGCGGAGAGCGTCGATACGATCACCGGGTCGGAAGCCGAAGCCAGCACCGATACCGATGCCCAACCCGCGCCGGCGCCAAGCGTTGCCCCCGAAGCGGAGGAGGAAGCCGAGGAAGAGGGCGACAAGCCAATCACCGTCGCGTTCCTCAAAAAGCTGATGCTGCAGGGGCTGCTCACGCGGTTTCAGTCCGACTGGATCCTCAAGGGCGAGTTCGAGCAATTCACCGTCGGCGACTATCGCGTCATCGACATTCTTGGCACCGGCGGGATGGGCTGGCTCTACGTCGCGGTCAACGAAGCCACGGGCGAGAAGGCCGCGGTCAAGGTGATCTCCAAGCACATGGAGAGCGATTACCTGACGCGGTTCAAGCTCGAGGCGCGGGCCGGCCTGATGCTCAACCACCCGAACATCGTGCGCACGCTCAAAATCGCGGAGACCGAAGACATCTGGTACATGGCCATGGAACTGGTCGAGGGCATCAGCCTTCAGGAGCTGATCGCGCGCCAGGGGTGTATCCCGTGGCCCCAGGCGTGCAGCCTCATCGCGCAAGCCGCCGCCGGTCTGCAGCACGCCCATGAAAAAGGCCTCATCCACCGGGACGTCAAACCGGGCAATTTGCTGGTCAAGAAGAACGGCACCGTCAAAGTCCTGGACTTTGGCCTGGCCCTCGTCGGCGACGACGAAGACGAATTCATGCTGACGATGATCTCGGGGCAAGGCTGCGTCGGCACGGCCGACTACATCGCGCCGGAGCAGACCCTCGATAGCTTTTCGGTGGGGCCGCAGGCGGACATTTACAGCCTGGGCTGCACCCTCTATTGCGCGCTGACGGGCATGGTGCCGTTCCCCGGCGAGTCGGTGTCGAAAAAGCTCCGCGCTCACCGCACGAAGACGCCCCGCTCCGTCCGCGAGATCAAGCCCGAGATTCCGGTGGCGGTCGAAGAAATTGTCGCGAAAATGATGGCTCGCAAGACGTCGGAGCGATACGCGACGGCGGCCGAAGTCCTCGGGGCCCTGCAGCCCCATGCGCGGCGCGACTCCGCCTCCTTCGACTTTGCGCAGATCCTGGCCCAGCGATCCGCCGAAGCCCGGCAGCGGGTGAACATGCTTCGCCAGCGACGCTAACGGCGCCCGGCGCGGGTCGTCACCAGTTCCACGAGGCGCCGATCGACCAGTTGTCGGTCCACCAGCTGCCGTGGTCGGCGACGATTCGCGGGTACAGTCCCTGCATCGGGTCGCCCTGGTAATCGATGCTTTGGTTCGTCTGGATGATGTCGGCCAGCCAGATCAATGTATAACCCGCGCGGAGATTGGCCGTGGAGAACGGCCACATCTTCCCGAGCACCGGGACATATTGGAAGACCGGCGCCTCGGCGATGATCGATTGCTCGATCAACGGAGAGAGGTGCGAATGCTGCGCCGAGCTGTCGAACGCGTTCGGATTGGGGTCGGCCGGCGACGGGATGAACAAGTCCTGCTGGTATTCCTCTTGCGGGTTCCCGCGATTGCCGGTGAGCTCGGCCGGGAAGACGACAAAGTTTCCGTTGACTCGCGTCGTGCTTCCGATGTTGTTGCCGCTGACCTCGATCGATTCCCAGTTGGCCATCAGGCCGAACTTGGTCTCGCCGATGAGGTGGAATCCGGCTTCGTTGCCGATCAGGTAGTGCAAGCCGACAGTCGGGCCGACGAGATTTGAGCTGGTCCCTATGTCGATCGTCGCGGGCAACAGGGCAAAGGGGCTGGGGAACGAGACGATGAACGCAGCTGAGCTGGAGCTGCTGGTGCTGCCACTGCTGCTGGCCGGAGCCGGTCCTGGTTCAGGAACTATGGCGTCGTCAATGATTCCGTCGCGGTTGCCGTCGATCCCGACGGGAAGCGATTGCGCCTTGTAGTCGCGGTCCAGGGCAATGACCGTGCTGGAGCTGCTCGATCCCGTGCCGCCGTTATACAGCATGCCGCTGTCGATGCCGGTGAAGCTCAAGCCTTCGCGGATGTTCAGGTATTCGACGCCGGCCGTGGCGTTGACGCTGATCCACTTCCGCTCGAAGAACGGCGTGAAGTAGTAATCCAGGTGGGTGCCGATCTGCGCGCTCGTCACGCGGACGTCGAAGTAAATGTCGTAGGGGATCGTTTGTCCGCGAGGCGTGCCGTCCGCCACGGGCAGGCCGCGCAAATTGAGCAGGTTCATTTGCAAGACCTGCGCGGCCGTCAGGTCTTTGGGACCCACCCCACCCAGGTCGACGTCGATCTGGTCGGGATTGCCTTGCAGTCCGATCAGCTGCTGGGGACTGGTGTTCTGCAGGAATCGGATGATTTGCTCCAATCGGGGGAGGTCGTCTGCGGTGGCCTGAGTGTTGTCGTCTCGCGCGTTGAAATTGGCCACGGCGGTTCCGCCGAACCAAAAGGTCCACCCCCACCCGGAATGGTCCGGAAGCCACTCGCCGAGCGTGAAGCGCGCCCCGTTGGTGGTCGGGTCGCCAAGGTCCTCCAATTGGACGGCGTTGTAGTAGTTGAACCTCGAGAAGAACTGCGCCGGAGTGCCCGTCTGGCTGCCGATCAGGTAGCCTTCGTTGATCAGCAGCTGATCGAATGAGTTGGGATTGCTCGTGCTCGTCGTGCTCGAGGTGCTCGAAGTGCTTGAGGTACTCGACGTGCTCGACGTACTGCTGCTTGTTCCGTTGATGAAGTCGCGCTCCTGCCTGACGTAGGTCTGGGCCGAGGGGTTACCGAAAATTCCCTGCGTGCTCTTGGTCGTCATGAACAAGAAGTCGGAATTGAAGTACCAGTGCCGATCGGTGCTGCGCTGGACGCGATCCCAGATTCCGCTGAGGTTGAAGAAGCTCGTGTAACCTTCATTGAAGGGGGAGGTCGTTGGGTAAGGCTGCACGGTCGAGCCGTCGACCCCCGTCGGTCCGACAGGAGGCGGAACCGGAGGAATCACTTCGGGATAGGCGCCATATTCGGGCCCGGTGAGCGACGCATTGTAAGTCGTGGGTGGGGCAGTCGGGGGCGCGACAGGATCGGCCACGGCCTGGCCGGACTGCGGGGATGCGATCTGGTACGTTCCGGGCTGATTCTGGGCGTACAGGCCTTGCTGTGCGCCCAAAAGCAGGCCGCTCGCGCCAACTAGCGTCGCCAACCAGTGCTGAACCCGCATCAGGAATCCCTTCCTAATCGCGTCTCTCCGACGGTGCTGCCACGTTCCCGCGTCCGCCAATGGGGGCGCAGGGGTGCAGTCATGCCGGTAATATCGGTTGGGTAAGTTGGTAAACTGTAGCGGTTGTTCGGAGAATCCGGGTTTTTTGTTATCTTCCGATTTTGCCGAATCTGACGACACGCCTCGCCGCCTTAGCTCGCAAGCGCTGGCTTAAGTTGTTAGGCAAAAGCTTCTTAACCCAACGGCGGCCCACTCGGGTCGCCTGTGGATTCAAGCTGAGAATCGCCCCCAGATCGCCTCGCTTCACTCGGTGCGAATGACTGTTCAGGGGAGTCGGGCGGCGCGGACCGGAGCTGTAGATTGCCTCGTGCCCCGCGGCTTCCCGCGGCTCTCGGAACGCCGCATTCCGCGCGGCCTCACAGCGTTGGGCCGATGCTCCAGGGGCAGAACTCGTCGTCGCCGATCCCTTGCTGCTCGCTCTTGGTCCGCTCGCCGCTGGCGACCGACACGATCTTCTCAAAGATCTCGCGCCCCACTTCCTCGACAGAGGCTCCCTCCAGGATGCGACCGGCGTTGATGTCCATGTCGTCGATCATGTGCTCATAAAGGGGCGTGTTGGTGGCAACCTTGATCGAAGGGACTGGTTTGCAGCCGAAACAGCTCCCTCTTCCGGTCGTAAAGACAACGACGTTGGCGCCCCCCGCGACCAGCCCCGTCACCGACGCGGGATCGAACCCGGGCGTATCCATGAACACAAACCCCTTCTCCGTCACGGGCTCCGCATAGCGGAAGACGGCTCGCAGGGCGGTCGTTCCTCCTTTGGCGATCGCTCCCAGCGACTTTTCGTAAATTGTCGTCAGTCCCCCCTTCTTATTCCCCACAGACGGGTTGTTGTTGATCTCCGCCCCGAAGAAGGCCGTATAGCGCTCCCACCATTTAATGAGGTCCACGAGCTTCTGGCCCACTTCGCACGAGATGGCTCGCCGCGTGAGCAGGTGCTCTCCCCCATAGATCTCAGGCGTCTCGGCCAGAATCGACGTCGCCCCGTGTGCGACCAGCAGGTCGCTGGCGTAACCCAGCGCGG
>DASPSM010000434.1:0-4180 GCA_035623955.1 Planctomycetaceae bacterium | reverse complement strand
CGGTTCGAGATTGCCCCAGGTCTGGCTCGCCAGAATCAGCGAGGCAAAGATCAGCAGCACCCCTGTCACGCCGAAAAATGCCGAGCCGGGGACCACGAAGACCTCGAGCGCCAGGCACGCGGCCCCGATCAGGAACAAGATCACCTCCAGCCAGCCGGCCGTTCCGCCCAAAAAGTGGCTCCAGAAAAACAGGGCAAAGCACAACGCCGCGATGATCGAGAGCAGCCCCGTCATCAGATGCAGCTCGATGTAAATGCAGATGAAGCCGATGACCACCAGGAAGAACAGCGCCACCTCGTGATTGAGAATAAAGACCAGCGTATCGACCCAGGTCTGCTTCGCTTCGGCGATCGTGACTTCCGCCGGAACGCCGAGCCGCTGCTTCAGATCGTCGAAATCGCGAACGGGGGGCTCGGCCAGGCCCAGCTCGTGGGCGCGGATGCCCGTCAACGTCAGCAGGTGGTTGTTTCCCGATTCGGGGACGGGCAGGCCGCGCTCCCATTCGCCGGGGGCGGCTTGCATCTCGGCTTCCGACAGGTACCAGACCCGCCCCGTCCGCCGATTCTTCACCTGAAAGACCTGCAGGTCCTTGTCGGCCATGGCCTCGGCCAGGGCAGGGGGACGCCCCTTCCGCTTGGCCAGCGTCGCCAGCACGACGCGCAGGTTGCTCAGGATTTTTTCGGGGACGTGCTCGAACTGCTGCCCGTTGCGCAGCTCGATCGGCTCGGCGTCTCCCAGGCGCACATTCGGATCCATATAGATCTCGTCGCAGCCCAGGGCGATCATCGCCGCGCCGCTGAGCGCCTGCTTGTCTTTGGGGATGTAGGCAATGGTGCGGATCTTTCGGTCGGCCAGATCGGCGATCGCGTTGGCGAGGTTCTGGCTCTGCGTCAACGCGCCTCCGGGCGAATCGATCTCGAAGATCAGCGTGTTGACGCCGGCATTGCTGGCCCGGTCGATCTGCCGCTCGATAAACGCCTCGAGCACGCTGTCGATCGGGCGGTCCACCTTGATGATTTGCACGCGCGGCTTTTCGCCGGCGATCGGATCGTCGCGGAGGGCCTCGCGCGGCAGGTTGTAGACGTCCGCCAGTTCGCCCCGCGTCTCGATCGTCTGCACCGTCAGCACGCCCAGGCCGCGCGCCTTGCTGCCGGAGTACGTCCCCAGGTCCCCCGATTCCTTGATGGTCCGCACGTCGAGGATCGGCAGCTTGCTTTTCTGCAGGCGTTCCAGCTCCTCCTTGGTGACGACGCGGTATTCGCTCGTCTCTTTGCCATCCTTGCCGCCGGGAATCTGCACCTTGACCCGCAGCGTTTCCCGTTGCGGATCGCACATGCCCAGCACCAGGGCGGGGCTCAGCCGCGGGTTGTGCCGCTTCTCGATCAAGTGCAAAACGTCCTGCTGCTCGTCGCGGTCAAGCGGCTTGCCCAGCCCGATGTCGCCCAGGTCGGCGTCGGGATGCATCACGATTTCGTTGCACGCCAGCGCGATGACGACGTTGTTGCCGGTCACCGTTTCCGGCACCCAGGCCACCGTCTTGACGTCGGCGATCTCGGCGGAAGTCAAAAACTTGGCAAGGCCGTACACCTGGTGGAACGGCGTCGTGCCGTGGGTGATTTCCAGAATCAACAGGGCCGGCCGGTGCTGCTGCTGCGCCTGGCTCTCGAGGTTGAGGACCGTGTTCTTCACCCGGCCAAAGACCAGATCGTCGACGGGGCTCGTCACCGTCAGGTATTTCGCCAACGGGGGCTCGGCCGGCTTCAGCGGCGCCTCGGCCGGTTTCTCGCCGCCTGGAATTCCGGCGATGGGCGGATCATCCCCCGCGAAGGCGGTCCCCCCCGGCGAGAACAGGGGCAGCCATGCCCAAAGCAAGATCGCGAAGGGAACCAGCGAACTTCGCAGGCAATCCATAGACTGTGAGCTTCCTGAATGCGGCAAACGAACGTGAGCCCGGTTTACACCCGACACCCGCGATCGATTCAGCCGGTCGTCGGCATCGTTTGGCACCGCGCTCGCATCGGCTCGTGGCGCGCCGCGCCGAAAAAGGAACCTCCGACAGCGCAACCGATTATATCGGCCCGAAAAAACAGCCGTCAAATTGTTTGCCAGGCTCCGGCCCACGTCCAGGGGACAAAACCGTTGCCGGGGAGACTGTTGCGTGGATGGTGAAGATTGGGCGCTGCATTTTGTGTGCCCAACGAACCGGCTCAGCTAAGTCCAAAATGACGAAGCACGAATGACGAAGGAATGACCTAATGACCTAAGCCCGAATGAAGATTTCTTTCGTTCGTGCTTCGTGCTTCCTTCGTCATTCGTGCTTCGTCATTCGTGCTTCCGCCCCCTCACCGCAGATTGATCGGGTCGACGTCGATCGTCCACTCGACGTCGTCGCGCGCCGACAGCTGCGACGCGACCTCGCGCCACACGGTGCGCACGGCGTCTCCCGGCGGGGCGGCCAACAGCACGTGAAAGCGGTACTGCCCCTTGATCCGCGAGACCGGGGCGGGAGCCGGCCCCAACAGCCGCACGTCGAACTGGTGCGACGCGGCCGATTCGGTGCACAGCCGGGCGATGTGGCGGGCCTCTTCGCGGACGTCGTCCTCCCTTTCGCCGCGGATGATGATCCGCGTGAATTGCCGCGCGGGCGGGGCCAAGAGCGACTTCCGGTGCCCCCACTCCTGTTTCATAAAGGTGGCAAAATCGTGCTTGGCGGCCAGCACGATCGCCGGCTCGTCGGGGGCCGACGTCTGGACCAGCACCCGGCCGCCGCGCGGCCCGCGTCCCGTCCGGCCCGACACTTGGGAAATAAGCTGAAAGGTCCGCTCCGACGCCCGAAAGTCGGGCTGATGCAAAATCGTGTCGGCGTTGATCACCCCAACCAGCGTCACGTTGGGGAAGTCGAGCCCCTTGGCGATCATCTGCGTCCCCAACAGGATGCGGGCGTCGCCGCGGCGGAACTCTTCCAGCGCCGCGTCGTGGCTGCCGCGCTTCCGCATCGAGTCGCTATCCATCCGCACGCACGACACGCCGGGAAACCGCGCCCGCACCTCCTGCTCGAGCCGCTGCGTGCCGATCCCCACGTAACGCAGCCCCGCGTGATTGCACGCCGGGCAGAAAGCCGGCGGATCGCACTCGTAATCGCAGACGTGGCACAGCGCCTTGCCGCGGTCTTTGTGCCAGGCCAGCGTGACGTCGCACGTCGGACACTTGACGCTGGCGCCGCACGCCCGGCACCAGATGGCCGGAGCATACCCGCGTAAGTTGAGGAACAGAATAATCTGCCCCGGCTCGTGACGCCGGCCGTGCGACTCGTCGTCGCGGAGCACGTTACGCATCGCGTGCTCGAGGGCCCGGCCGATCGCCGCTCCTTTGCGGCACAGCGGATCGTTGCGGACGTCGACCACGATCACCGGCGGCAGCGGGCGCCGCTCGACGCGCTCGGGCAGCGACACCAGCAGGTCCTGCTTCTGCTCGACGCGCAGCCAACTTTCGAGCGTGGGCGTCGCCGAGCCGAGAATCAGTGGGATGTTTTCGAGCCGCGCCCGCTCGCGCGCCACTTCCCGCGCGTGATATCGGGGCGTCGTTTCCTGCTTGAAGGTCGTCTCGTGCTCTTCGTCGATCACGATCAGCCCCAGGTTGGGCGTCGGGGCAAAGACGGCGCTCCGGGCGCCGATCACGACCTCCACGCGGCCCGACGCGATCTGCTGCCAGTGCCAGTGCCGCTCGGCATCGCTCAAATGGCTGTGCAGCACGGCCACCGACCCAAACCGGCGGCGGAACCGGCGGATCGTCTGCGGCGTGAGGCTGATCTCCGGGACGAGCACGATCGCCTGCCTCCCGTAGCCGACGACCTCGCGAATCGCCTGGATGTAGACCTCGGTCTTGCCGCTCCCTGTCACGCCGTGCAACAACACCGTGCGGTGCTGCCCCGCGCGCTCGAGTTTCAAAATCGTGTCGAGTGCCCGCCGCTGATCGGCATTGAGCGCCAGATCGGCCTCGCGCTCGGGGGGCTCCGATGGTTTGGCGAACTGCGTCTGCCGCTGCCGGACCGCCCGGATCAGCCCCTTTTGTCGCAGCGCGGCCAGCGGCGCCGTCCCGCAGTCGGCGGCCTGCGTCAGCTCGGCGGCATCCATCGGCCGGCCGGCCGTCGTCAGGATCTCCAGCACGGCCTTTTGCTTGG
>DASPSM010000190.1:0-15964 GCA_035623955.1 Planctomycetaceae bacterium | reverse complement strand
ACGCCCAGTGTGATGAACCAGACCGTCATGATCGGTCCAAATAGCTTGCCGATGTTCCCCGTGCCGCGACGTTGAATCGCGAACAGCCCAACCAGGATGCCGCACGTCAGCGGCAACACCAGCGGCGAGAATCGCGGGCTGAGCACTGCCAATCCTTCAACGGCACTCAGGACGGAGATCGCCGGCGTGATCACCCCATCGCCATACAAGAGCGACGCGCCGACGACCGCCAGCAAGGCCATCCCAGTCGTCCGCGCCTTCCGGCTCGTCGAGATGCGAAAGCGGTCCGGAACGATTGCCAAGAGGGCGAAGATGCCCCCTTCGCCATGATGGTCAGCCCGCATGATGAAGCACAGGTACTTGACGGTAACCACCATGACCAGCGCCCAGAGCATGAGCGACAGAATCCCGTAGAGGTCATCGACGCGGAACTCGGAGCCCCCCGCGGCGATCAAGCATTCTTTGAGGGTGTAGAGAGGGCTGGTGCCGATGTCGCCGAAAACGACTCCGAGCGCGCCCAGCACCAGGACCGCCAGGCTCGCCTTGAATTCGCCGTGCGCCGCCGGATCCAGGGCCGGCGTGAGGGTCCGGCTGTCTGCGGCGCTGGCAGGGATCGCTGTCCCGATTTGCGACGACGGTTCGATTGGCGAAGAAGTCACCGGAATGTCCTCCTGAACGCTCGGTATAAAATGCTCTATTGGAGCAAACTAGCTTCGCGTGAGGCAAGGGGTTGGGGCAACTGACGTTAACGGCGTTGGTCACGTTGTGGACCAGGCAAGGCTGACAGTCGCTGTCGCCCAATCTGCAGAGCATCCGGCGATGTTGAACGCAATGTTGAACGAAACGGCGCTTGAAATTTTCTGCGATCCCGACACGCACGAGCCGCTCACTTTGCAAGGTGACGCGCTCGTCAACGTGAGGAGCGGTAAGCGGTTTCCGCTGCGCGACGGCGTACCGTGTTTTGTCGAGGAGGCAAGGGGCATCAATCTTAAGTACCAGTCGATGTACGACTGGATCGCGCCGTTTTATGACGTCGGCGAGCATGTCTATTTTTGGTTGACCCGGAAAGACAGTTTTCGGACTTTCCTGCGCCAATCACTCGAGATCCCGCCCAAAGCGCGCGTCTTGGAGGTTTCGGTCGGGACCGGCGCGAACCTGCCGTATTTGCCGCCCGACGTCGAGTTCTACGGACTCGACCTGTCTTGGGGGATGCTCCAGCGCTTTCGACGAAACCTCAAGCGTTGGAAACGCCAGGCGTTTCTTTGCCAAGGTGAAGGCGAGCGATTGCCGTTTCGCGACGCGAGCTTTGATGTCGTGTTTCATGTGGGCGGCATCAACTTCTTTGACGACCGCGCCCGCGCGGTTCGCGAGATGATCCGCGTGGCGCGTCCCGGCACCCGCATTGTGATCGCCGACGAAACCGAGCAAGCCGTGAAGACGATCTACGAGCGGATGCCCTTTGTCCGCCGATTCTTCAAGTCGCGAGAGACGCAGGTCCACACGCCCACGGATCTGATTCCGAGCGAGATGCAGGAGATTCGCTCAGAGATCGTATTTGACGGGCTGCTGTACGTCCTAAGCTTCCGCAAGCCGACAGGCTAAGACTCTCGGCCGCGCAGCAGCGGCTTCTTCGTGTACTGCGACGGGAAGGAGCGCATCGTGTCGGGCCAGCAGTATTCCTCAAGTTTGACGCCGGCCAGCCGCCGACCCACGACGCGCACGTAGCCCAGGTAACGGCCGGCATCGTCTTCGACGGCTTTCATTTCGACGGAGTTGTCGGGGGCGACGGCGTGATGCCAGTCGAGCCAGAGTTTCCAGCCGTCGGGCATCGTGTCGGCCAAATCGATCTCGAGGATGCCCGTTCGCTGCCAGTGCCGCCGCCACCAGGCTGCCGAATGCATGCTCCAGAAATCCTGGCTCCACATCGGCCGAAGGTGATCGGGAACGGGGCCTTCGATTTCTTGCATCAGACCCACGCCGGCGATTCCGATCGCACCGCCCGCCTTCACGAACTGCGCCAGGTAATTCAGATAGAGATCGTCGGTCCCAAAATAGTTGAAGCAATCGATGCAGACGACGGCGTCGAAGAATTCCGGCGCGAATGGCAGCGAATGGGCGTCGCAGTGCAATGGAAAGACCCCCTCTTCGACGCCGGCATCGCCGATTCGCTGAATGTTCTCCGCCGCGCTGATCCACAAATCGGTCGCCCAAACCTGCACGCCGAATTCGCGGTGGAGGAAGATCGACGAACTCGCCTTGCCGCAGCCGAGATCGAGGACGCGCATCCCTACCCGCAAGCCGAGTGCGGACGTCAGCCATTCGGTCAGCCAGAGCGAATTCGCCCCCCCGCTGGCATTGGCCACGACCCAGTCGGGGTTGTACGTCGATGAGCGCGGAAATCTCTCGGAAAAGAGTCGGCTGTCTTCGGGCATTTCAGTGTTCCAATGCAAGTCATCGGCGAGGTAGCGGCGACGTGGCGAGCCGACCCGTGGGCGATCATTTCGACGCCGCGATAAGGACGTCACGGTTTTGTTCGGGAATGACAGCAAGCTCGGGTTTGGCTCCAACAATTTCGCGCCCTTTCGTTATCGCCTCGGTGAACGCAGAGCGCAGTTCTTCGATTCGGAAGGCAAAGCGTCGACGGATGTCACGATCCGACCATTTGACGAGAGTCGATGTATGCTCAACCCGCACGCCCGAAAAATTGCCGCCACATCCCGGATCGCCACAAGTGCAGGTCCAGATGAAGTAGACCCCGTCGGCGTCGATACTGCGCCCGACCTCCGACAGATCAAGCGGACCGAAGTCGTCCACGGCGAGCGGTTTTCCGTCGACAACCAGTTCGTGCGCTAGTACCTCCCCGTCGACTCCCTGGCAGCGCAGCGTCGGGACGATGCCCACGGACATCGCATTTGTCGGTACCCGCTCGGCCATGGTGAAAATCGCGTCCAAAATACCGTTCGTCTGATTCTCGGCACCCTGCAAGGGGAGGTCGACGACTGGCTCGACTCTCCCGTCGGAAAACACGAGCAGGACACGCAGGCCACCAGTCAATGACCACCGCCCGACGCCCATCAATTTCACTTCGCTGAAGCCGGCCAATCCAACCTGCCGAAACAACTGACGCGTTCGAATCAGGAGCGTGCCTGTGTGCTCATCCAAATCGAGCTCAATCCGGCGCCTGGCAAACCACACAAACGGACAAACAACGAGCAGCGAAAGGAGTCCGCCTCCGGCGATGAACCGAATCGTCAGGTGTTTCGGCGAGCCATCGCTCGCCTCTTTTGCCGACCACGAGCGAGTGGCAGTGAATTTGATTGCGGAGACGACGAGGGCGAATGCGAACAAGAGCGCGAGCATCCGCAACCCGGTTGAAAACCGGTAGGGATTGGCGAGGTATCGTACAGAAGCCAATTTGGCGTCGCTTTGCACTCGAATCCGACTCCAAGTCAAGCGAGTGGACCCGCCTGCGGATCAAATCCTAACCTATCACGGCGGGCGACGAGCGCAGAAACGCTCACCAACAAGGCGGTCGTCCTTGGCATCGAAGTTCCTATTCCACAACGATATCGACCATCTTCTCGAAATTGCCCCGCTCCGCCGGGGAAAGAGTTTCGAGCCAGACACGGACCGTCTCGCCGCCGACCAGTTTTCGGTTATCGAGATACATCCAATCGCTGATTTCTGCCGGTGCGACTGTCGCTTTCTCCCCGAACTTGACGTTCTTCACCCTCTCGGGCGCGTTGGCGATGCCTCCCCGAAAGTTCGTGCCATCGTAGGTCACGTGGTCGAGCCAAATGTCTTCGACCTTGCTGCCCTCCTCGAATTTCGCCTTCACCTTGAATCCAACCTGGCCAGGTTTCGGCGATTGGAGTGCGGCGATGAACGTGCCGACCGAGGCCCGGGCTTTCTTGATTGCCCCGTTCATCTGCGGGTGATCCACTCTCACGTGGACCACCTTGTCGGGCGAGGTCGTGGGGCGGCAACCATCGGGGAGCGAGATCACGACGACAGCAAGACAGACAACTGCGAGTCTCGCGCGGTTCATGCGACGTTTCCGAATTTGTCGTTAGCGAAAAACAAAGTGCTCTCTCTGGCGTTCGCACTGCCGCCAATGAATTGGCGACCTCGGAGGGTGAGCACCCCTTCGGTTATACTGTCGGGGCTTTCTTAGCTTGTCGGCTTGGGCGTCAAAATTGAAGAGGCAATTTCCCGGATGCGATTCGGTCTGCTCGTCGCCCGTCTGACCGCCGCGGCTTGGGTTGGGGCGGCGGTTTTGTTTGTGATCACGGCGGTGCGAGAGGTGCGGCACCCTGGTTTTGATTCGGCCACCAAGGACACGCTGGCGCTGTTGAGGTTCCCAGCCTATTATGCCTGCGGGTTTGTGCTGGTCGGCGCTGCGCTTGGCGGCCCTTGTCGCCCTGCTTGGTCGCGAAAAAGGGAAGCGGAGGACGATCGTCGCGGCTGCATGGCTTCTGGCGCTGACGATCGTGCTGATGGTCGCCGACTTTTACGTGATTTATGTGCCGATGGTCGGGATGATCACGCCCGTGGGGCGCGCTCACATGGCGGAGTTTGCCGGCTATCATCGCGCTTCGATGATCGCGAATTTTGCCGACGTTGCACTGTGCGCGATCGCCGCCGCTCTTTTGTGCTGGCCTGCGCCTCAACAAACGGCGCGGGCCGACTCCTAGGGAGAAACGGATGCTCATGGGTGGGCGAAGAAGCCTCACGGAGTGCCGCTTGCGATCGGCGGTGACGCTGGCGATCGCTTTGAGCGCTTGGTTGGCACAGACGCAGGCCGGCGATTGGCCGCAGATCCTCGGTCCGCATCGCGACGGCCGCGCCGACAACGAGACGCTCGCCGATTCGTGGCCGGCGAGCGGCCCCAAGCTGCTGTGGGAGCGGCCGGTCGGACGTGGGTACGCGGGCGTTTCAATCGTCGGCGAGCGGGGCGTGCTGTTTCATCGCGTCGAAAACGAAGAAGTCGTCGAAGGATTCGACGTGAAGACTGGCATATCGTCGTGGAAGTACGCGATGCCGACGTCCTATGTCTCGGGCATCTCGCCGGATGACGGGCCGCGATGCGTGCCGATCATTCACGGCGAGCGCGTCATCGTCTTCGGCGTGCAGGGACATCTTGCGTGCCTGCGTGCCGACGGGAAGAAGGTCTGGGCCCGCGATACGCACGCCGAATTCAGGGCGGGCGAAGGCTACTTTGGGGCGGGCAGCTCGCCGATTGTCGAAGGGGACAAGGTGATCGTGAACGTCGGCGGGGCCAAGGCCGGCGCGGGGATCGTGGCTTTTTCGCTCGAGACGGGCAACCCCGTTTGGAAAGCGATGAATGAAGCGGCCAGTTACTCTTCGCCCGTCGCCGTCACTGTGAATGGCGTGCGGCACGTGATCGTCGAGACGCGACTGACGACGGTCTCGCTCAACCCCGACACCGGGGCGATCCGCTTTGAGACGCCGTTCGGGATGCGCGGCCCAACCGTGAACGGGGCCAATCCCACGGTTGTGGGCGATCGCCTGTTCCTGACGGCCAGCTACGGGATCGGCGCGGTCTTTGCCAAGATCGGCAGCGCGTCCATCGAGAAACTGTGGGACTCGAACGACCTGATCTCGAGCCAGTACGCGACCTGCATCGCCGACGGCGGCGTGCTGTATGGCATTCACGGTCGCGACGATCAGGGGCGGGCCAGCCTGCGCTGCATCGACCCCGAAAAGCAAAAGATCCTCTGGGAAAAAGAGGACTTCGGCTACGCGACTCTGCTCTTTGCTGACGGCAAGCTGCTGGCCCAAAAGACCGACGGCATGTTCGTGCTGCTCAAAGCCTCGCCGGAGCAGTACCCAGAGCTGGCCTCGGCGCAGGTGTTCAACACGAAGACTTTCGCGTTGCCCGCGCTGGCCTCGGGGCGGCTGTACGTCCGCGACGACCACGCGCTCAAGTGCCTCGACTTGCGGCGGTAGCACGAATTTCCGTGGCCATCGACGATGCAGCGCCGGTCGGAGTCGGCGACCTTGACACCCGCGGCCAATTTCCGATCGGTCGCTGCTTTATGAACGGCTCTTCAAGGCCAGGCTCTTAGGGGCCCAGCTTGACCGTCACCGTCTTGAGCTCGGTGTAGTGCTCGATCGCCGCTTCGCCGTTTTCCCGGCCTTGGCCGGACTGCTTGAAACCGCCGAAGGGCGTCGTCGTATCGACCACGTGATAACAGTTCACCCAGACGGTGCCTGCCTTCACTTCTCGGGCGTAGAGATGGGCCTTGTCGATGTCTTTGGTCCAGACGGCGGCGGCCAGGCCGTAGTTGGTGTCGTTGGCGCGCTTCAGAAGCTCATCGACACCCTTGAACGGCAGAACGCTGACCACCGGTCCGAAAATTTCGTCGCGGGCAATCGCCATGTCGTCGCGGACGTTGTCGAAGATCGTCGGCTCCACGTAGAAGCCGCGGTTGCCGACGCGTTTGCCGCCCGCCACCAGCTTGGCTCCCTGCTTCTGTCCGACGTCGACGTAGCCCAGGATCTTGTCCATCTGCTCCTTCGAGACCTGTGGGCCCTGTTCTGTCCCCGTGTCCAGCGGATCGCCGATCTTGCGCGACTTGGTCGCGGCCGCCAGCCGGTCGACAAATTCGCCGTGGATCTTGTCCTCGACGAAGAGCCGGCTGCCGGCGGTGCAGCACTGGCCGCCGTGGAAGTAGATCGCGTGGAACGCCCCGGCGACCGCCGCCGGCAAATCGGCGTCGGCAAAGATGACGTTCGGGCTCTTGCCCCCCAGCTCGAACGTGCACCGCTTGAGGGTGTCGGCCGCGGCCTTCGAGATGATCTTGGCCGTGTCAACATGCCCGGTGAAGGCGATCTTGTCGATACCAGGATGCACGACCATCGCGTGGCCAGTCGTTTCCCCCAGGCCATTGAGCACGTTGATCACGCCGTCGGGGAAGCCCGCTTCGAGCGCCAGCTCGGCCAACCGCATGCCCGTGAGTGGAGTCTGCTCGGCCAGCTTCATCACGATGCAGTTGCCGCAGGCCAGGGCCGGACCCCACTTCCAGGCGAGCATGAGCAGCGGGAAGTTCCACGGAATGATCTGCCCGACGACGCCGACCGGCTGACGCAGCGTGTACGACAGGAAATTGCCCCGGACCGGAATCGTGCGGCCTTCGATCTTGTCGGCCCACCCAGCGTAATAACGCAGCGTGTTGAGCACGCCCTGCACGTCACCCCGCGCGTCGTTGATCGTCTTGCCACTGTTGAACGCTTCAAGCACCGCCAAATCTTCGGCGTTCTCTTCGACGAGGTCGGCCAGCTTGAACATCAGCTTGCCGCGGTCGGCCGCGTCCATCGTCTTCCAGGGGCTCGACTCGAGCGCCCGACGGGCCGCCTTCACTGCCCGATCGACGTCCTGCGCACTGGCCTCGGCAACCTGGCAGATCGTCTCGCCAGTGGCCGGGTTGATTGTCGCGAACGTCTTCTGGTCGCTGCTGTCGACAAATCGACCGTCGATGAATAACGGCTGATCCTTCACTACCGGCGCTTTGACGGTGCGAGGTTTTTCCATGGTCGGCGCGGACATGGCGGGTCTCCTGGCTTAAAAACTCTTTCGCAAGCAGACGGGCAGCAGCGCCCGAGCAATTAAACCCGACCAATTAAACCACAGCCTCGCCGCGACAGCCACCCATCGCCACGGAGCCGGATTGCAGCGCGACTCGGATCTGCTCGACGACCGATTCCCAATCGCCCCAAGTCGGCTGGCGAAATAGACGCATCGACGCATACCAGGGGGAATCGCATCGGTCCAAGTGCCAGCGCCAGTCCGGGGTGTGACAAAGCATGGTCCAGACCGGGCGCCCCAATGATCCCGCCAAATGTGCGATCGCGGTGTCGACCGTAATCAGCAGGTCGAGGCGCGCGAGCACGGCTGCCGTGTGTGCAAAGTCTTCCAAAAACCCGCCGACGTCCGCGACGCGGCCGGCAACCGGGGAAGCCCCAAGCTGCGAGCGACCGCCGGCATCGCACTGCAGGCTGAAGTAATGAATCTCTGGAAGGGCGAGCAGAGGAACGAGCTTCTCGAGCGGACACGATCGCACGACGTCTCGCGCCTGGCGCGGATTGCCCTGCCAGACCAGCCCGACGCGCCGACCAGCCGTCGTTTCATCGAATAGGTTGCCCATTCGGGGCGGCAGCTCGGCTGGCGACGTGAGATACGGTGTACCGAGGCCCAACTGATCGATCGTCACGCTGAATGTTCCGGGCAGCGAGGCCAGCGGGACCTGAAAGTCGAACGCAGGAACTGGGTCGTCAGTCGTGCAAAGCTCGTCGACACCTTCGCATTGGGCGAGCAACCGGCGAAGCGCGGGCTGGCAGCGAAACACGACCTGTGCCCGCGATGTTCGTTTGCACAGCGGCAGGAAGCGAGCGAACTGGATCGTGTCGCCCAATCCCTGATCCGCGTAGACGAGCAGCCGGCGCCCCGGTATCGGCCGACCGTCCCATTCAGTCGACGGCGCGCCCAGCAGGGTCGTCCCCGCGACGCGCGCATGGTGGCGGTATCCCGGCCATCCCTCGGCGTATCGACCTGCCAAGAGCAGCGTTGTGCCCAGGTTGAATTGCGCCAGCGCGAATTCCGGGTTAAACTCGATCGCCGTGCGGAACGCGCGGCAGGCGTCTTCCAAACGATGCAGAGAGCGCAGAACCGTCCCCAGGTTGTTGAAGCCTTCGGCATAATCAGGCCGCAGCACAGTCGCGCGTTCTGCCGCACCCAGCGCATCGGACAACCGTCCTTGTCGCTCCAGGACGAACGCCAGGCTGCTGTGCGCTTCGGCGAAATCGGGTCGCGAGTCGATGACGGTGCGATAGGAACTCGCGGCTTCTTCGAGCCGCTCCTGCCGAACGAGGGCGGCGGCCAGGTTCATTCGCAAATCGAGACTGTCTGGGTCCGCGTCGGCGGCTTGTTGCAGAACGAGCGCCGCATCGTGCCAGTTTTCCGCCCGCCCCAGCACGCCAGCCAACTGCAGGCGGTAGGCAGTTTGGGCGGGATTGATTCGGATGGCTTGACGCAGGGAGATCTCCGCCTCGGCAAATCGTCCAGCAGACTCCTGGAGTCGCGCGAGATTTGAAAAAGCCAGGTCGAAATTGGGATTTAGTTCGGTCGCGGTGTGATACGCCCGCGATGCCGCGTCGAATTCGCCAATTCCCTGCAGCGCAACGCCCAGGTTGTTGTAGAGATCGGGAACGCCGGGTTGGAGCTGCGCCGCACGTCGAAGGACATCGATAGCCTCGCGCAAACGACCGAGCTGAAGAAGCGCGGTCGCGTAGAGGTAGAGCGTGTCCCAGCGCTTGGGATCAGCTGCCAGGGCCTGTTCCAAACAGGCAGCATCAGCCCTTGGGTCGATCGCCGCGTCGCCAGGAGTGTTGGGCAAGAATCCGGGTCCTTCCGGAGATTGCAGGGGGCAGCCGCCCGCCGGACCACTCTCGACGCGGTCAGACCTCTGGCGTGAAGCCAAGCACGATGTCGAAATGGGCCGCCAACTCGCCGACCCGCGAATCCGCGAGCGGCGCGAAATCTACGGTCACCGCGTCGCGGGCTTTCGGGTCGCGGATCGAGCGGTAGATCATGTCGCGCTCGTTGGCACGTTCCCCCTTGATGTAACACTGCGTCGTCCACTTGTCGCGCCCCTTGGTCTTGATCGCGAAGTGGATGTGCGGCGTGCGGCCAGGATATTTCACGGGTTTGATCGTGCGGAAATAGTATTCGCCCGTCGATCCCGTCAAAAACCGTCCGAAGCCCTGGAAGTTCGCGTCGCGGTGACCGGCGTTCGAGGAGTGCGAATGCAGATAGACGCCGTTGTGATCACACTGCCAGATCTCGACGAGCGCGTGCTTCACGGGATGGCCGCTGGCATCCAACAGGCGGCCGCTGAGATGCGTGATTTCTCCGACGGCCGGCGTGAGGCTGTCGTTGACGATGATCAGGTCGTTATCCGTGTCCAGCGGGAGGTGATCCGGATAAAACGGACCCTCGGTTTGCCGCGGCGTGCGAACGAGTTCTTCAGCGAACAACCCGCGAACGCTGAACAGGGCCGCTCCGAAGGCTGCCCCCTGTAGAAAATTGCGACGCGTGGCCCGGAGATCGGCGTTGATCATGCGAATGTCTCCCGAGTGCCTGGCGCGCTCATTCTAGACCGGCCGACATTGCGCGCCTACTACCCTTGGCGACAGGCGTCAACAACCGTGGCCATCGCAATGGTAAGATCGGCGATGAACGTGAAAACAACGACGAAACATGCGAACCGCGGCGTGGTCCTGTTTCTCTTTCGAGAAGCGTGCCTGCTATAGTTGCGAGCCAAAGACCCAAATTAACTCGCCGCGATCGGGCGACCCAGACGAGGGCGGAAACTCCCATGGCCGAGACGCAAGATTATCCGTACGAAACCCACTTGGACATTCGTTACCCGCAGGGAGAGCTGGTTGACGTCAATGGGCTTGTCGAAGCCTGCCGACATCCGTGGTACAACCAGACGCTTTGCCAGGTGAACGACTCGGTGGTGCGTCTGGGAGTCGTGAAGGGAGAATATCACTGGCACAAGCACGACGAGGACGACGAGTTTTTCTACGTCGTCGACGGCAAGCTGCTGATCGACCTCCAGGATCGAACGGTCGAGCTCGGGCCGGGACAGGGGTTCGTCGTCTCGAAAGGCGTTGTGCACCGCACGCGCGCGCCGGAAAAAACCGTGATGCTCATGGTCGAGAACGCCGGCATCATTCCGACCGGCGACTGAAGTACTCGCGAAGCCGCTCTAGAGTCGGAAGTGGAACGTGCGGCGGAAGTAGCGCCAGATCCAGCCGACGGCCGATCGCCGCTCGACGGTGAAGCGGGCACGGCCGCGCATTCCGCTTCGCAGCAAGTCGGGGTCCTCGTCGAGCTGGACTGTCGCCTGGTAAGCGCTGTTGGTGAGCCGTTCATGCCCGTGCGAGTCGGCAACGGTTGCAAGCTCGCCGCCGGCTTTGCTTGAAAGCACTTCGGGAGCGATCTCCGATTCGCGGTCGGAGATGCGATCGATTTCGCCCGCATAGGTGTGATCGGCGATGTGCTCGAACTGGATCTGAACGGTTTGGCCCGGGCGAATGTCGTTGCGGTCTGCCTGATCGACGTAGAGCACTGCGTTGTTCGCCTCCTTGTTGGGGGCGATTGAGCAAACGTGGGTGCGCTCGGTCAGGAGGCAGCCGTGATTCTCGGGATCGAGCGGACTGCCGTACCAGCGACTGAGCTGTCGGCTCTGCTCTGCCAGCGTCGGTTCTGGAACGCGCGGTGCAGCAACCACGTACCCGTCGCGCGGCGCGCGGAGCTCGAGTTGCACCATTTGGCGATCGAAGTCGATGAGCTGTTTCTGGATGCCGTCCAGGATCGTCTGCGCGACCCGGGCCTGGGCTTCGTCATTCAGCGCCCGGTCGAGCTCGAGCTCTTTCTGCTCGGCGTCCCTCTGCATTTCGAGGTTGCGACGCTTTTGTTCGGTCTCCCGATTGATCAGTTTGACGAGGAGGTCGCCCTTGGCGACGCGGTCGCCGGGCGCCACGCGGACCTCGCTGACGCGGCCTGGAGTCGTGGCGTAGACATGCGCCACGTCCAACGGCTCCACCATAAAGACCATCTCTTCGTGAAGCGGCAGCGGCACGAACAGCGCTGCCGCCAATACAACCCCGACCACGCTCAACGTGATCGTCACCTTGCGCATGTCCATGGGGTCACTCCGGGGGGCGCTGATGATTTTGTAGAGCGTATAACACAGGTTGCCCACGACGGCAGCCAGCGAAGCCACCGCCGCCACGATTCCGATACTTTGCAAGCCGTACGGCTTGAGGACGCGGTAGAGAAACAGCGTAATCCCGAAAACGATCACCCAGCGGTAAATCGCGGCCGCAATCGCGAAGGTCACGAACCAAAACCGGCCCGTCTCGGGCATGAAGGGGTCGGGCCGCGTCTCGATCCCCAGGCAGTACCAGCTGAACTTCTCGCTGAGCATCTTGTCGGCTTTTGGCCGAAGGTTGGGGACCTCGAGAAAGTCGGCCAGCATGAAGTAGCCGTCGTACCGCATCAGCGGGTTCGCGTTGAAGATCACTGTGGAGACCGTCGAGACAAAGAAGACGTTGAGGCACACGTAGTGCAGGACGCCCGGGTTCGTGTTCCACCAGATAAAAATGGCAATCGCCGAAAGGACCGTTTCCACGTACATGCCGGCCAGGCCGATATAGATGCGATGCCATTTGTTCCGCATCATCCAGGCGTCCGAGACGTCACAATACAGGGTCGGACTGAAGACCAGCAGCATGATGCCCATTTGGTGGCACTCGCCGCCAAAATGCTTGCAGGTCAGGCCGTGGCCGAACTCGTGCAGGATCTTCGTGCAGCCCACCGTGATCCACAGATAAAACATGTTGCGGATGGTGAAGAACTGCTGGAATTCGGGGAGGCGGCGCCGGAACTCGCTGAATTCGGTGGTGACCAGGATCAACGACGATGCCACCAATGTGACGCAGAGCGCGACGGTCCAGGGCGAATAAATCCACGACAGCCGCGGATGCAGCCACTTCAACATCCGCTCCGGGTCCCAACCCGGCAGCCGGATGTAGAGGATGTTTCGAAAGAAGCCCCAGATTTTTTCGCCGCGCTGGGCGCGCCTGTGCTTGAGCAGAGCAGCCCCCTGTCCGTAGCGCAGGCTCTGCAACAAACCCTTGTCGTGCAGGTCGGTGATCAGCTGCTGCACATCGTTGAGCGTGACGGTCAACGTGGGAAACTGGCGGATCAGCTCGTTACGGATCTCGTCGAGGTTCCGCTCCCCGTCGAGCAGGCCCAGCACTCCGAACTGTTCTGCGTGCAAGCGGTGATATTTGAGCCCCACCGGATCCTTGATGACATACGAACCGATTCCCTGGTATTCGATGCGGCGGACGACCAGGTCCGGGCGGCGGCGCAGCGGAATGGGTCGCCGCGTCGACGGAAGCATCTGCGCGCCGACGGTGATGCTCATGGCACTCGGGGATCCTGCCTGCCCGCGAGTTTAGAGCCAACATGCGCCGGTTTCCGCGTGGCGGCGCCCGGGTTCCCGTTCTCGGGCAAGATGGTCATCGTGGCGATGAACCCGGGACGCAGGACATTGCCGGGATTCGGCACCTCGGCCCAGACTCGCGTTTCGGTCATGTTCGCCACCGCGTCGACGAAGCCGATCTTCCCGTGGAAAACCTGCTTTTCGATGTCCAGGTCGGCCTTCTTGATGTCGAGGACGACCGTCACCGGGCAGCCGCGCTTCACGCGCCAAATGTCGCGGTCCGACACAATTCCCTCAACGTGGACCACGTCGGTGTTGACCATTTCGAGGATCGTGTCGCCCTGTTTGACCGCCTCGCCTCGGAATTTGAGCACCTTGCTGACGAAGCCGTCGAAAGGGGCATGAATGTGAAATGTGTTGAGCTCGGCCTCGGCTTCCTTGGCCTTCATTTCGTTGACGGCAATATCGTGAGTGGCCTTTTTGATCTGCAGGCCGCTTTTCACCGCATTAAGTTTCAGTCGTTCCAATTCGATCTCGGAGATCGTTCCTGGGGCCTGCCGATTGGCCGCCACGCTCTTTTTGTATTCGAGTTCATCGACGCGGTGAGCTTCGGTGGCGTATTCGACTTCGATCTTGTCATCTGCGACGAGCCTGGCGACCGCCAAATTGGCCTGTGGAACCTCGTCCATGAGGCGCACGATCTCAGCACCTTCCCTCACGGTGTCTCCTTCCTTCGGGTCGACGAGAGAGATCACTCCCGGTCGGTCAGTCGCCACGCGGGCAGTCTTGACGGCCTTGATTTCGCAATTGTGAAGAACGATCCCCTGAGTGGGGCTTTGCGGGTCAGAGGCAGCGGCCTGAGTGCGCAAGCCAGCTAGAATTCCTGCCCCGATCACTGCCAGTGCAGCAAGGCGACCGAGAAACCGCATAGTTGGTTACCGACAAATCGAGGAGCACGCCCGGCGCCCGACTCCCCGATTCCCCAAAGGACTACCCAACGGATAGAACAAATTCTCACAGAACCGGTCGGCGCCAACAAGACGCCCGCCCGTCCAAAGATGCGTAAACATGCGACTGGCACAACCCGCGCAGCTTTACGGAGCCCACGTTATGTTCACGAGCCTCGTAGGAAAGTTTACGACCGGGCACTAACTAAATACGCCACGAGGGGCCTGGCCGCTGTACCTCGCGTGGCAAAGCGGACGATTTCTCCTAAGATTACAAGACGGATTTTCCACTCACCCGCGATTTCCAAGTCGTTCCGGCCGCATGACAAACGTCGCCAGTATCCAGCAGGCGCGCGACCGGGTCCTGCAAATGGCCCGGCAGATCGAGGAGCTTTCCCAGACGGCAGCTCCCCCGGAGACGTTTTTCCCGGAATTTCTGCGACTTTTGGTGGGATCGCTCGGGGCCCGGGCTGGCGCCATTTGGATGCTCGACGGCGCGTCGCGGCTGCGGCTGGCTCACGAGCTGCGATTTGCCGAGACGGGGATCCGCGAAAACTCACCGGCAGCTGGCATCAATGACCGCCTGCTTCACGAGGCCCTCAGCACCGGACAAGCGGTCAGCATTTCCCCGGACGACCCCAACAGCGCCAACCGCTTGCCGGCCGCCTTCCTGGTGCTCGTCGCGGCGCTGCAAGTCGGCGAGGAATCGCTGGGAGTTGTCGAGATCTTTCAGCGATCCGACGCCCCGCGCGACGCGCGCCCCGGCTTTCTGCAGTTCGTCGAACAGATGGTGGGCCATGCCTCGCGGTATCTCGAAAGGCAGCAATCCAACCTCCAGCCGCAGGATGCCAGTTCGTTCCTGACCGACTTCGAGCAATTCCTGCTGCAGCTGCAGCGAGGTGAAGACACCGAAGAAGTGGCGACGACGGCGGCCAACGACGGACGCCAGCTGCTCGGCTGCGACCGCCTCAGCGTGGCCATTCACAAGGGGGCGAAGACGTCGATCGTCGCCATCAGCGGGCAGGACAGCGTCAACTCGCGAGCCAACCTCACGCGGGCCATGGCGCAGATCGCACAACGCGTGATCGAGCTCCGCGAGCCGCTGACGTTCAGCGGCAAGATCGACGAGCTGCCTCCGCAAATCGAAAAACCGCTCGCCGACTTCGTTCAGGAGAGCGGGTCGCGGATGGTCAAACTGTTGCCGCTGGTTGAGCCCGAGCCCCTCATTAGCCGTCACGAGGACGAGCATCGCCGCAAAGCGCCGCCTAGGCCCAGGGAAACTCTGGGCTGCCTGGTGATCGAACAGACCGCCGAAAGCCGCCCGCGCCTGACCGTCGAGGCCCGTTCGACGTTGCTCGCCGAGCATGTCAGTGCCGTGCTGGCCCGGGCGCGACACAATGATCGCATCTTGTTCCTGCGGTTGTGGCAGACACTTGGTCACGGTGCGGAATGGTTCCACGGCCGCAGATTGGCGAAGACTCTGGCCGCGTTGGCCGGAGTCGTCTTGGTGATTGCGGCGTTATGGCTGGTTCCGTACGACTATCGCGTCACAGGCAAGGGAAAGCTGATGCCCGTGCGGCGGCATCAGATTTTTGCCCCCGAAAACGGCGACGTGATCGACATTTTCGTGCACGGTGGCGACAAGGTGAAGACGGGGCAAAAGCTCCTGCAACTTCGCAACGAGCAACTGGCCGCGGAATTGAGCGAGAATGTGTCCAAACTCGACCAGGCGGCCCAGCAGGTCGTCTCATCGGGGCACGAGGCGGACGCCGCTGCTAAAGAGGGAGACCATCCTGGCATGCTGCGGGCGGGTGCGGCCCGTCGCAAAGCACAGATCGAGTTTGATGGGCTCAGCGAGATCGTCAAGATTCAGAAAGAACGCGTCGACTCGCTGGTGATCCGGGCCCCGATCGATGGCCGAGTGGCCTCGTTTCAGCGCGAGGAGACGCTCAAGAACCGCCCCGTGCAGCAGGGAGA
>DASPSM010000181.1:0-2586 GCA_035623955.1 Planctomycetaceae bacterium | reverse complement strand
CGCCAGACCACCTGCCACAGCGCGAGACGTTATGACAGACAACCTGGATTTGCATCCCGCCAGCCCAGCCGAACGCATTGAGGCCTTTAAGAACGTCCATGACGTTTGGCCAAGCGCGGCGGATCCCGAAGAGCACCTGCGGCGGCGGCTGACCAATCCGAAGTTCGATAACGCGACCTGGTACGTCGGCACGCTCGACGGCCGCGTTGTGGCGGCTTGTGGTTGCTACCACGTGTCGGTTCGCATCGACGGCGCCGTCGAGCCAGCCTGTGCGGTCGGCTCTGTGCATACGCTGCCCGAATTTCGCGGCCGCGGATTCGCTCCGCGCCTGGTGGACTTTGCCGAAAGCCAGGAGCGATTAGCCGGCAAGACGTTCAGCCTGCTCTACTCGGATATCGGCCCGGCGTATTACGAACGGCTGGGCTATGGGCGCTGCCCTGCGGCGCAGGGCTGGGCGAATTCAGTCGAATCTCTGACAGTGCCACCGCCGAACTGCCGCTTGGTTCGCTTTCAGGCCGCGCAGGAGTCGACGCCGCTCGCAGAGATGTACGATCGGGGCCACGACCGTTACATGATGTCGATCGCTCGGTCGCCTGATTATTGGCGTTACTTGCTTGCCCAGAATCCCGACGACGAGTTTTATTTCCTCGAAATGGACGGCAAGCGAACCGGATACGTGCGGCTGGGCATCAAGCCTCCGGCAATCATCATCCGAGATCTGTCGCTCCTGGACCGGGACGAAGCGGAGCGCGGGATGTATGCGGCGGTGATTGCCTTGGCGAAAAGTCGCGGCACCGAGCGAGTCGGCGGATGGATGCCGGCTGACGCGGTCTGTCGTCAGCTGTTTCACGTCGCGGATCGAATCCAGGAGCTGACGATGATCAAGCCCCTGGTCGATCGAATCAAAATCGACGTGCGGCATTGCGCGGCAGCCGAACATTTCCACGAGATCGACCACGTTTGAATGCAAAGCGGGCTGCCTCGGAGGGGACATAGACAAATTCGCCGCGCCCGCGCATCAACAGCCACGACACCTTGCTACGAGGGTGAATTGTGGTTCGATCGCGGTTTGGCCCGGGACTTTTGCTGCTCGTTGCGACCTTCCCTGTAGCGCGCATCGCTGCCGGGGACGTCAGAACCGCAAGAACGGTGTCCTCGAGTGCCGAAAACGCGGCGGAAGATTGGCCCCGTTGGCGTGGCCCGCGCGGCGACGGGAGTTGGAAGGGTCCGAAGTTAGACGAGCATTGGCCGAACGGCGGGCTCAAGCTCCGCTGGCGACAGCCGATCGGTGGTGGAAATGCCGGCGTGACGGTCGCCGGCGACAACGTCCTCGTCGCCGAGCTCAAAGGAGGCGTTTTCGAGCGACTCGTGTGCTACGAAGCGGCCAGCGGCAAGGTCCGCTGGTTTCACGGCGATCCCGTCATTCTGTACCGGCGGCTGGAACATGGAAACGGCCCGCGTGCCGCGCCGACGGCCCACGACGGGCTGGTCTACACGATGGGCGCGACGGGGAAAGTGAATTGTCTCGAGCTCGCAAACGGACGCGTCCGGTGGTCCGTCGATCTGCTTTGGGCTCTTCATGGACGCATGCCGACCTGGGGTTATGCCGCATCGCCACTCATCTTTGGTAACACCGTCATCGTTTTTCCAGGCGATTTTCCCGAGCGGAAAACCGACGCCAGCGTGCTGGCCCTCGATCGCAAGACGGGCAAGAAGGTGTGGTCGAGTCTTTCCGACGCATCGACCTACGCGACGCCGATCCTGATCGACCGCGGCGGACGCACGAAGCTTGTCTGCTGGACTCCCTCGCATATCCGGGGACTCGACGCGGCGACGGGCAAGCCCCTTTGGGCCGTCCCGTATGAGGTGAACGACGGCATTTCCATCGCCAGTCCCGTGTTTCATCGCGGCTTCATTTTCGTGAGCGGCCACTGGGACGGCGCTCGGGCGATCCAGCTGGATGACACGGGAAATCGCGCGACGCTCGCCTGGAAAGACAGCCGTGCGTTGCGCGGTTTCATGTCCCAACCGCTCTGCCGCGACGGTTACGGCTACCTGCTCGCCGACCGATTCGGTTTGACCTGCTTTGAGCTGGCGACCGGCAAGAAGATCTGGGATGACCATCATCGCGTGACCGCACACGACGACAACGCGCAGGCGACGCTGGTCTGGATCGGCGACGGCGATCGCGCACTGATCCTGAACGCGGAAGGGGAGTTGATTCTCGCGAGTCTCAATCCCAGTGGATACACGGAGCTTGCGCGATCCAAAATCATCGGGCGCACCTGGGCCCATCCGGCGTATGCGGGGCGCTGCGTTTACGCCCGTGACGACCACGAACTCGTCTGTCGCGAGCTGCCGTAGGTCCCTCGGGCTGTGCCCGGCCTTGCAACCTTGGGGCAGGTTCAGCTTCCCAGACCGCCCGCTAACCCGTCTTGCTCGGCTTTCGCAAGCTCTCTACAATCCCGGACCCTTTGGCCCAGGACCCCATGGAGCGGTCCCGGATGGTCTCTTCACGTCTCGCCTTTCTCAAACACCTCATTCTGGCAATCGGATCATTGGGGCTGTGCGTCTGCGGCACGGAGC
>DASPSM010000180.1:0-8939 GCA_035623955.1 Planctomycetaceae bacterium | reverse complement strand
CTGAGCAGCGGCAGTCGAGCGCAGGTCTGGAGGCGAGCAGGGCTGGTGTGCGGCCTGCATCGGGGCGGGCGGGCCGTTCTGTAAGAAGCCGGCGCACATCGCATCGCAACAGGCGGGTTGAGACTCGAGAGGGACCCTCTCTGTGGTCTTTGACGCGCTATAAAAAAACGAACCGAGCCGGAATGGAGCAATCCATCCCGGCTCGGCCGCGAACTGAAATCAAGATCTCAGGAAAACTAGAAGCTGCTGTCGGTCACCGGCTTGTGGCCCGCGTAGGTCTGGATGCGGCACAAGACCGTGATGCTGGTGTTCTCGCTGATCATCCGCGCCGAGCCGTCGCACATCGCGACGCCGACGGAACCCGGATGGAAGCTGTACCAGTTGGTCGACCACAAGTTGATGCAGTTGAGGAAGCAGATCGGCGTGCCCGTCGCCGCCCCCGTAACAGCGATGTTCCCGCTGTAAGCGCTGCCGCCATTGATCGTAAAGGCGCTGTCCGGACAGGACCAGCATCCACCCCAGGCGTAATGGATGTTGTTTCCCGCGTACCCCAAATTGATCAAAGTGTTAAACACGCACGCCTGTTTGACGCCGCGAACCCAGAGGTTCGGGCGACCGGCCAACTCGCCGAAGAGCACCGTGGTTGACGTCCCGTCCGTGATCTTGTCGAGGGTGATGTTGAACTGGAAGACGTTGATCGGGCCCGGACGGTACTGCTCGGGCTGCTTGCAGTTCTGGAACAAGTACGCCTGGCCCATCGGCGTTTCATCGCCGTAGCCCCCGTTCGAGACGTAATCCGACGCCCCGACCATCTCCCCGTGTCCCCAAAGGGGCGGAAACCCGAATTGACAGCATTGCAACGACGAAACCTCTTTGAACGGATTGAGCGTCCGCGGAGATGACGGGCACACGAAGGTCGGGATGACCTTGGCGCCCGGACGCGTTTGCGAGCAAGGATCCAGGCACGGGCAGGTGACGTTCTTGTACGTGTAGGGCTTGCCGCAGCCGCAGCAGGCGATCGGCTTCACATTCGCTAGTCCGCAAGTCTCGCAGCACGGCGGATTCATCGGGTTATTCATGCAGATCAGCTGGTAGACGTTCTTCGCCTCGATCTCGGGAAGCAGGCGTTCACCCCAGTAGTGGAAGTTGTAGCTGGAGATCCACAAGCCACCCTTGCAGGGGCACGGCACGTAGGGCTTGCCGCAACAGCACGGGTTGCCGCAGGCGGCGGTCATCCCCGGACACCACTTGACCGGGAAGGTGTACGACATGGCTGGTGTGAGCTGGTTGTTGGCGTCGTGGTAGTTGTGCTCGGCCAGCGCCAGCTGCTTCAAGTTGTTGCGGCACTGCGTGCGGCGAGCCGCCTCGCGGGCTGCCTGGACTGCTGGCAATAAAAGCGCAATGAGGACCGCGATAATCGCGATCACCACCAGCAGCTCGATCAGTGTAAATCCCGATCTCTTCTTTCTTGTCATTGACTGTCCCCCTATTCGGAAAGAGACTCGAACCGACTCCGGGCTGGCAAAAAACCAGCGTAAACGACTCACAGGACGGGAATTCCGACTCGGACCTAGACGCCTGAACAAATCCGATAAGAATCGATGAAGATCCAGCTGTCAATCAGAAAACCCTCAGGGAGCTGGCTCGAATCTGAAATCTTGGCAAGTTTTTGATCAATCTGTGAGGTGCCTCACAGCTAGGCAGGCTCGGGCCAGCCGGCACCGGCCCATGCCGGGGTTTCCTCGCGAATCGGGGCGCCCGGCGCTCTTCTGTGGCAAAAGTGCCACAAATTGAGCATCTGTGTGCCATATTTTAAGCAAGTAAGTGCCAATAAATGTACATTTCGCCACTGTTCATCAACGCCAGAGCGCCGAGCGGATCGTGGCAAAATGCCGGATTTCCGCGGCGAAGCCGAGCGCGCGTGCGGCTTTTTCCGCACCGGCAGCGCGGTCCGACGAGCTGCGGCGGGCCACGACTGCTCTTTCGTCCACGGAACGGACGTCGAGTGCGAGAAAAGTGGCGGGCACCGGGCGCGGTCCGACCTTGACCTGGGTTTTTCACCGAGGATCGACGCGCTAACCAATACAGAGGGCGATTTGTCCAGTCTGAAACAAGCGACGCCGGGGCTGCGCTCAGACCAGGACCGGGCGAGGGGCGAGGGGCTCACATCGTCGTCAGCCTGGTGATGGAGTATTTGCCCGGGCTGATAATCGGGTCTTTGCCGGCGACGGTGAGGCTGAATTCGTAGTCGGTGCGGCCGGGCGGTTGGATCTCGACCTGGAAGGTCTTCTCGTTCTGGTTCTTTTCCGGATCGTTGTACAGGTTCTTGAGCTCGTCGGGCCCGACCATGGTGATGGTCCGATTGAAAGAGCGACGCGCCGCTCCCGACTCGGGATGGTGCAGTTGCACAAAGGTCACGACATAATTTCCGACCGGCACGCCGTCCCCCGGGTCGTAGGTCATAAACTCGAACTTTCCCTCGGCGTCACAGACTGCAAAGTGCGGCGGTGGGTTCTTCGAAGGCTGGGGATCGAATTTCTTGGCATCGTTCAGAATCACGTACAGCGCCCCTTTTCCGGAGGGGGCCATTCCGTCCACGGTCACCCGGCCCGCGAACCTGGCGACCGGGACTTTGTTCTGCGTGGGATTGGTTTTGTAAAACTCGGCGATCCGCTCTTTCTCGGAGAGACTGCCGCGCCCGCATCCCTCGAGCATCGCCACCACGGCAAACGCGAGCACCAGACAGGGGAACGAAAGCTTTGGCGCGCGGCGCGCGAAGAAGTGCATGCGTCAGTCTCCGCCAATTCAAGTACGGTTGGAAAATGGTTCCAAGCCGGGATGGTTTGTTCCATCCCGGCTTGGAGACCGAGTCCGTGATACGAGTCGCTCAGCAGGCCCAAACGGGTCGCAACCGCGACTTAGAAGCTGCTGTCGGTGACGGGCTTGTGGCCGCGGTACGTTTGAATGCGACAGAGCACCGTCAGGCTCGTGTTTTCGCTGATCATGCGCGCGGAGCCGTCACACAAGGCGACGCCGCAGGATCCCGGATGGAAACTGTACCAGTTGGTCGACCAGAGGTTGACGCAGTTGATAAAGCAAACCGGCGAGCCGGCCGTGAATGCGCCACCTGCCCACGGTAGTCCGCTGAACTGCGAGCCCCCGTAAACCGAGAAGACGTTATCCGGGCAAGCCCAGCAGCCGCCCCAACTGTAATTAACTGGGCCCCAGCCTTGCGGCGCCGGCAACGCAAGGTTGGCAATCGGCTGTTTGACGCCCCGCAGCCAATAGTCGGGGCGGCCGGCCAGTTCGACAAACAGGGCTGTCGTGGAAGTGCCGTCGTAGATGCGATCGATCGACACGCCTTGCTCGAAGATGTTGATCACGCCGCGATGATTCTGCTCGGGCTGGCAGCAGTTTGCGTGGAGATAGGCAGCCCCCAGGTAGGTGACGTCGAGGTAGCCGACGCTCGGCGTGTAGTCGGTGGCGCCAGCCAGCATCGGCGGGAAGAAGCAGGGAGCGCTCGGTCCGATTGCAAAGAAGCACGGATTGGCAACCGAGGGGGTCTCCAGGAACGGGTTCTGGCTGCGGGGAGCCGACGGGCAAACGTACGTCGGAATGACCTGTGCTCCCGGAAACGTATTGGCGCAGGGGCACTTGCAGGGATTGCCGATGTTCTTGCCCGTGTACGGCGGAATGACCGTGGGGGGATAGAACAGGCAGCTCAGGGTGTAGTAGGGGAACCCGGGATGTTCGCAGCACGGGGGCAGCATCGGGCTGTTAAAGCAGATCTTCTGGTAAACGTTCTTCGCCTCGATCAGCGGCAGAATCTTTTCCAGAGCGTAGTGCCAATCCTCGCACCCGACGCAGACAGCCGTACAGCAGCAACCGGGGGCGCCGGCCAGGCCGAAGCGGAAGGTCATGGCCGGGGTGAACATGTTGTTAATGTCGTGATAGTTGTGCTCGGCCAGCGCCATTTGCTTGAGGTTGTTGCGGCACTGGCTGCGCCGCGCGGCTTCCCGCGCTGCCTGGACTGCTGGCAATAAAAGCGCAATCAAGACGGCGATAATCGCGATCACCACCAGCAGCTCGATCAGTGTAAACCCCGATTTCCTCTTTCGCAGCATGGACCGTCCCCCTCTCGGTTAGAAGACTTCGCCCGACCACTGGCTGGCAAGAAACCAGCGCAAACGACGCATCAGACTGGAATTCCGACTCGGACCTGAACGCCCGAACGAGCCGATCAGAGTCGAAGGAGATTCAGCTGTCAATCAGAAAACCCTAAGGCAGGCGGCCGGCGTCTTAAATCCTGGCAAATTTTTGAACGATCTGTGAGGTGCCTCACAGCCAGGCAGCCTCTGGCCGGCCGAAAACCGCCCGTCCAAAGTTTTCTCGCGGATCGGGCGCCAGGCACTCTGCTCTGGCAAGAAGTGCCATAAATTGAGCATCTTTGTGCCATAATTTAAGCAGGCGAGGTGCCAATAAATGAACATTTCGCCAGCGTTCCTTAGCGGCAGGAGCGTTGCGCACCACCTGCGCCGGGCGTCGACTGCTCCTTCGGAACGGACTCGCGTGCGAGAAAATGGCACACGGGACGTTGACGCATGATCCAATATAGTGGATTATACGTCCAGTATGAGAGAATCAGCCCCCGATCTCAACCGGCGAATTGCCGCTCGGGTCCGCGAACTCCGCGACGCCAGTGGCTTTTCGCTCGAGACGCTCTCCAGCCGAAGCGGCGTCAGTCGATCGATGATTTCCCTGATCGAGCGCGGCGAAAGCAGCCCGACCGCGGTCGTCCTCGAGAAACTGGCCGCGGGACTGAATGTCACGCTGGCTTCGCTGTTCGACTCGCCCGAGGCTGCCACCGGGTCGCGCGGTCCCGTCGCGCGCAGGGAGGATCAGCCGCAGTGGCAAGATCCGGCCTCGGGTTACACGCGACGCAACGTCTCGCCGCCGGGCGTGCCGCAGCCGATGCAAATCACTGAGGTGCTCTTTCCAGCCGGGGGCCGCGTGGCGTTCGAGAACGGCGTTCGTGACGTTCGCGTGCATCAGCAGGTCTGGGTGCTGGAAGGGTCGATCGAGGTCACGGTGGGCAAAGAGCGTCACAGCCTGGGCGCAGGAGATTGCCTGGCCATGCAACTGGATGGTCCAACCCTGTTTCACAATCCGACACAAAAGCCCGCTCGTTACGCCGTCGTAATCGCCAGCGAGGCCCCGCCGAGGAGACGATGAACCGATCCGCTTGGAGCCTGCGACGACTGTTAGCGGTCGATGAGGGGCAGATCGCCCAGCTGGCCGACGTGTTGATCGACTGCGTCGAAGGGGGCGCGTCGGTGAGTTTCATGCACCCACTGACGCCGGAACGTGCGATCGAATTCTGGCGCGGCGTGGCCCGGGGCGTGGCCGCCGGCGAACGGGCGCTGCTCGTCGCGGAAGACTCGCACGGCCTCTGCGGCACGGTGCAACTGGCGCTCAAGCAGCCGGAAAATCAACCGCACCGCGCCGACCTGGCCAAGATGCTGGTGCATCGCCGGGCGCGCCGCCAGGGATTGGGGGCCGCCCTGATGCGGGCGGCCGAAGAGACGGCGCGCGAATGCGGCAAGACGCTGTTGGTGCTCGATACCGTCACCAGCGGGGATGCCGCGCGCCTCTACGAGCGCCTCGGCTGGGAGCGCGTCGGCGACATTCCGGGCTACGCGCTGTTTCCGCGCGGCGGGCCGTGCGGGACAACTTATTATTACCGCAATCTCGGCGAGGATTCGCGGTAGTCGCACGGGGCGGTTAGGCGTTCGAGCGATCCTCGTACGGTACCCGCTCGCCGTGCTCGTCCTTCCAATTCCACCACTTCAGCTTCTGGGGATCGTGATTGGTCTCCGACGCGAAATAGACGGCGCAGCGGAACGCGTAGAGCACGCAGCGATCGACCGGCTGCCCGACCAGTCGGCAGAGCTTGCGATACAGGGCTTCGGGATCGCGGCCTTTGAGCGATTCGACCTCCCGAATTCCGAGCCGATACAAGTCGGCAGCGAGCGACGGACCGATGCCCGGAATAACCGACAGGTCGCGGATGGCTTGCCGCGGGACGTCTCGACGTTGTGTGGTGTTCGCGCGCGGTGCGGATCGGGTCATGGCAGGGGCTTTGCCCAAAAAAGGGGACAGACCCCTGACCCGTTGTGGCTGGAAAGCAAGTTTGCCCTTCCGGTAGGGGGTCAGTCCCCGTTTTTGGGCAAAGCTCATGGCAGCTCCGAACAGATTTCGATGAGAGTTCCGTTGAGATCGCGGACGTAGCCCACGACCTGCCCCCACGGCTTCGTTTCCGGGGGTTTCACAGCGACGGCTCCGCACGCCAGCGCCTGGCGGTACGACGATTCGACGTCGCCGCTCACCAGGCCGAGCTCGAATGGAGGCGCCGGCCTGGTTGGTCCGGCTTGCGCGACTTCGATCGGGATCATCCCGCGAACGAAGTCGTTGGCCGCGAAGGCGAGCCGCGTTGTGCCGGTCTCCAGCTCGCCGTAGTTCTTTTCGTCGGTCAGCATCCGGCGATCGAAGCCGAAGGCCCGCTCGTAGAACGTCAGCGTCGCCTCGACGTCGTCGACATACAAAATGGTGTAGCCGAGCTTCATGCGGTTTTCTTTCCTTTTTCGGTTGGGACCTGAAGCGGCGGGCTGACACGCGCCGCGCACCCCTCACCCCCAGCCCCTCTCCCGCAAGGGGAGAGGGGAGAAGATTTGGATGAAATGGTTTGTTATCCCCGGTCCCAACGCTAGCCTCTTTCCCCCCCTCTCCCCTTGCGGGAGCTTTGCCCAAAAACGGGGACTGACCCCCTACCGGAAGGGCAAACCAGCGCTCCAGCCGCAGATGGGTCAGGGGTCTGTCCCCGTTTTTGGGCAAAGCCCCTTGCGGGAGAGGGGCTGGGGGTGAGGGGACTCGGGGCAGCGTCCCAAGATCATGCACGTCAATCCGTGCAACAGCTTAGGAGAAGTGAGCCGGCCGTTTATTGGAAAAAACGGTCATCGGGCAAATTGGCGCCGGTACCGTGCCGGGCTGATGCCGGCCAGGCGGCGGAAGTCGAGAATCATGTGCGCCTGGTCGTAGTAGCCGCAGTCGAGAGCCAGGCCGGCCAGATTCTGCATGCCCCTGCGGAGGAGGTTCCCCGCGTGGCGGAAGCGCAGGATCCGGGCCAGCTGCTTGGGCGACAGCCCCGAGTGCCGGCAACAGCAGCGTCGCAGCTGGCGATCGCTGAGCCCGGCAACGTCGGCGAACTCGGCGATGGGCAACCGGCCCCGCTGGCGAACCAATTGGCCGATGGCCTGTTGTACCTCATTGATCTTTGGCCGCACCACAATTCGCTCGCCGAGCGTTTCGAGGCGGGCCTCGATCGACGAGCGGCGGCCGAGGTCACGAAGCAGCGTGCGCGCGAGCCGTCCCAGAACGGCCTCCAGCGGCACGGCCCGGTCGTTGAATAAAGAGATGTCGCAAGGCAGTCCGGCGCCGGCCATCCCCGGATGGAAACGGACGCCCAGGATCGTTTCGTCCGCGCTCAGCCGCACGTCCTGAAAGCGAGTCATCGCCCCGACGACCTGGGCATCGACCACTTCGGAGCCGCGGCTGAAGAACAAGATGTCGACGCATCCGTCCGGCAGGATCCGCTGGCAGCCGTCGGCTTGGACGTCGCTGATCCAAAAGCACTCGACGAACGGCGCCAACTCGGGCGGCGGACTGATTTCGCGGTACAAAGGGCCCCTCGCGGTGACAGACTCGCGGCTTGATGGCCGGTGATCACTTGCCCGACCGTTGGCTTTCCGAGGCTTTGATCAAATCGCTCCGATCGGTGAATTCGGCAATCTGGCTGACCTCGGCGAGCGGCACCCAGACTGTCCGGCCGTTGGTCCAGCCTTTGGCTTCGTCGACCCCCTTGCCGACCAGAAACGGCTGCTCGCCGAGACGCGTGAGGCGGACCTCCTCGAGAGTGATCGCCGAGTTGGGGTTCATCCGCTGAACCAGGCCGAGAATCTTTCCGGAAAAAAGGTCCTCCGCCTGCCGCGGATTGCGCGGGGGCTCCGCACGCAGCGAAAAACAGTAAACCAGCGTTACGGGGATCGCGATGATGACCAAGAGCGTGATGTGCCTGCGAGTCATTTGCCTTTTCTCCCAATTGAGCGGTTTAGAGCCCCGATCTTCGAGCGACGGCGCATTTTCGCTGAAGCGGCGGCAAAGCACGAGTGTGAATCGCGCCGGCGCGCGGCCCAGGCGCCATTCGGAGTCTTGGAGCCGCGACCGTCCGGCAGCGGGCGCTTAGGGCCGCTCTATTTCGGCTTGTCGGCTCGCAGCGCCACGCGCGTCTCGATCTTCTCGTCCGGTTGGTAGTACTGCATCCAGCCGATCATCATCTCGTCCCAGGTCTGCTGGCCCCAGGTCACGCGGCGAGTCGGGTCGGGGTTGTTGGGATTGTTCCGCGAATTGTCGAAGTGGGCCGTGCAAAGCACCGTTGACCCGGCGGGCAAGCGCAGCGGCCTGGCCAGGACGTATCGCATCTGCCACGCGAAATCGTACCGCGGGACAGAGAGCACAATTTCGGTGTGGCCGTCCGGATATTGGACCCGATACTCGAAATCCTTGCCGCGCAGATGCATGTGCGGCATGAAGCTGAGAATCACGGTCTCTTTGTCGTATTTGGTTGACGACTTGACCTGATAGTTGCCGTCGCCGGGGGGAATCGCGAAATGCGGCTGCGAAATGGCGGCCGTCCGCACGAGCTGCTTGGGGGGTTCCTTGCAGAAGATCAACCCCAGCGACGAGCGGTCCTTCTGGGCGACGCCGTTGGGCGTGTAGTGCATCTGGAAGGTGATGCTCGCCCCTTTGGGGATTTTTTTGCCCATGCCCGGCGGCAGAATCAGCCCTTCTTCGCCCGGCGCGACGCCGACGAGGTAACCGAGCCC
>DASPSM010000431.1:0-2409 GCA_035623955.1 Planctomycetaceae bacterium | reverse complement strand
GGTTCCCGCGTTTGACTTGATTCGCCAGCTTGTATGGAGGCTCTTGCCATGAAGCGCTTCATTTCCGCGGTTTGCGTTCTTGCTTTGACGGCTGCGCCGGCCCTGGCCGGCGATGGACAGGTTTCCAAACAGAGCCTGTCCCGAATGGGGCTGGGTGGGATGAAGGTCGTGTCCGAGCAGGAAGGCTTGCAGGTCCGCGGCACGTCGATCGCCATCGCCACGAGCAGTACAACCGTAACTGGGGGCTTCACGATCATCAGCATCAACAGCCCGATATCGATTGGCAGCAACTTTGCGTTCAGTGCCAAGGTGACCGTCGGATCGGGCCTGATTGCCGGCGGGTTTGCGTCGGCGAGCGCCCACTGATCTCTCGATCCGCGGCTCGCCTTAAATCAATCGGGACAGATCAGTCGACAATAACGCTCTGCCCTCTCCGGGGAGAGCGTTATTTGTTAGGCGGATCAGTCGGGGACGGCGGCTGGCAGGGGCGTTCGATTTTCCCGCTTGTAGTGCCCCCGCGACCGCTCTTTATACTGCACTTCGCTGATCTGCCCCCGCCCTCGAACAAGGAAGCGGTCAGTGGAGCTGGTGCAATTCGAGATTCCGGGAGCGGGTCGACACGTCGGCGTGTTGGAGGGTGACGTTGTCCACGACGTGACGGCCCGACGAGCCAACCTGCGATTTGTCGTCGACCTGCTCGAGGCGGCCGTTCGAGCGAATCTGCGGCTGGAAGCGTTCCTTAAATCGGTCCTGGCTTCCGGCCCTGCTGCGACTCTGGGTTGGGAATCGCTGTGGCGCGCCGCCCCCGCCGGCGCCGAGCCGTTTCTGCATTGTCCGCTGGATCACCCCGATCCGCATTACGTGCTGGTGAGCGGCACGGGACTGAGTCACATTGGAAGCATGCAGTCGCGCGACCAGATGCATCGCGCTGGGGCCGTGCCGGATGAAGGAGCCAAAGCTCAGGAGCCGGCGACCGATTCTGCCCGGATGTTCGCGCGAGGACTCGAAGGGGGCAAGCCGGCGGCCGGAGTGCGCGGCGAGGCGCCTGAATGGTTCTACAAGGGGGACGGCGGCATTTTGCGAGCTCATCGTGCGCCGCTCGAGGTCCCGGCCTTCGCGCTTGACGGGGGCGAGGAACCGGAAATCGTCGGCTGCTACGTGATCGATGCGGCCGGCCGGCCCCGCCGGATGGGGTTTGCGCTCGGGAATGAGTGGTCCGATCACGCGACCGAGAAGATCAGTTATCTGCATCTGGCGCCGTCGAAATTGCGGACGTGTGCCATGGGGCCGACCCTCAACACGCATTCCGATTTTCAGGACATCTCGCTGCGCTGCTCGGTCGTGCGCCGCGGCAATAAGATCTACGACAGCGGCGAACTCAAAAGCGGCGAGCGCTGGATGTGTCACTCGTTGCGGAACCTCGAAGACCATCATTTCAAATATCCGCAGCATCGCCGGCCGGGCGACGTCCACCTGCATTTCTTCGGGACGAGCCGCCTCAGCTTTGGCACGCGTCAGTGGAAGTTCGAGGCGGATGACGAGATCCGCATCGAGGCGCCTGGGTTTTCGCCGACGCTCGTCAATCGCGTGGCCCTCGTTCGGCCGACGATCGCCGAGCCGATCGTGGTGGCTCCCGCTTGACGGCGATGGCCCCCCGCGCTTGCCGCACAGTCATCGTCGGCGGCGGATTGGCCGGATTGGCGGCTGCCGTGGCACTGGCCGAGCGGGGCATCGCCGTGACGGTGTTGGAGTCGCGCCCCCGATTGGGTGGACGCGCCAGCTCGTTCGTCGACAAGGCGACCGGCACCCAGATCGACAACTGCCAGCACGTCAGTCTCGGCTGTTGCACGAATTTTCAGCGATTCTGTGCAACGATCGGCCTGTCCGACTTGTTCCGAACCGAGCGGGAGCTTTATTTCATCGGGCGGGATCGCAAGGTCAACAGGCTCGTCGCTGGAGCGTTGCCGGCTCCGTTGCATCTTGCCGCTGCCTTTGCGCGGACAAGCTACTTATCGCTGCGCGACCTTATCGCGATCGCCAAGGGAATGCGGGTGCTGGCTCGCGATACCAGGCCCGACACGGATGACTTCAGCGCATGGCTCAAGCGCCATCGGCAGCCCCCGTCCGCAATCGAACGCTTTTGGGCCCCGGTGCTCGTCAGTTCTTTGAGCGAGACGCTCGACCGCATCGATGTCTCCGCCGCGCGGAAGGTGTTTGTCGACGCGTTTCTTGCGAACCACGCAGGCTGGGAAGTTCGCATCCCGACGGTCCCCCTTGACGCGCTTTACGGCGACCGGCTGACGAGCTGGCTCGCCGCCCGCGGCGCGACGGTCCGTTTGCAGGCCGGCGTGGAGCGTCTCGCAATCGAAGCGGGCCGCGCGGTCGGCGTGATTCTCCGCACGGGAGAGA
>DASPSM010000156.1:0-7899 GCA_035623955.1 Planctomycetaceae bacterium | reverse complement strand
CGCCAGAGCGCGGGATTTTGCCAGCTGCTTGCGATCCTGGTCGACCGAGAGGTCCCGCTCCCGCTCTCGCTCGAGTTGGCCTCGACGGCGTCGGGAAATCGGCAACTCGCGGACGAGTGCCACCGCATCGCGGCGGACTTGCCGCGTGGCGTCGCGCTGAGTGAGTCTCTGAAGGCGGCGGTGTGTTTGCCGCCGTTTACGCGCTGGATGCTGGCTTCGGGCCACGACCAGGGTGGCTTGGCCCCTGCGATGGTCACCCTGGCCGATATCTACCGCCGGCGTGCCGAATCGCAACGTCAGTTGTTCTCGATTTCCGCGCCTTTAATTTTGACCGTGGCGATCGGGGGCACAGCCGTTGCCCTCTATGCGCTTCTGGTTTTTGTTCCCATGCGCGATTTGTTCATGCAATTGATCTCGGGATCCGCCCGCTAGAGAAGACTCGCCCCCCAGGCAAGACTCATCAGTTCAGACCGCGATTCTGGAATGCCCACGTTTCACTACATCGCACGCGACTCAACTGGCCAATCGCACACGGGCCAGCTCGAGGCGCGGACTTCGATCGACGCGGTGAACCAGCTCCGCCGGCAGGGACTGCGAATCGAGCGGCTGTTGGGAAGCGATGAAATTCCCGCGCCGTCGGCTGAAGAAGTTGGATCGCCGAAAACGACCGTGCCGGTCTCCGCCGATTCCGTCTGGCACACAATTGTCGAACCAGACGCCTCGGGAGCGCAAAGTGAGGTCGATGGCGAAACTCCGTCGAGCCTCGGCGCCGAGGATCTCGCGGCACTCGCGGGACGTATCGCGCAGATCACCAAGTCGCAACTGCCGCTAACTCCGGGGCTGCGAGCGTTGAGCCAGGAACTCCCCTCGCGATCGATGCGGCGGGGATTGGAAGATCTGTGCGAGCGCCTTGAACGCGGCGAGACGCTCGAGACGGCGCTCGGCGGGGAGCGCCGGGACGTCCCGGGTCACATCAGCGGATTGATCGTGCTCGGCGTGCGGACTGGGCGGCTCGGAGAGATGATGGAGTGGTTCCTGCATCACGTCCGGCGGCAGATCGACTTGCGCCGCCGCTGCCGCTCCAGCCTGCTTTACCCCACCGTCCTGCTGGTCTCCGGGTTGATCGCGGCACTCGGCGGGCTGATCTGGATCGTCCCCGACCTGGTGCCGCTCTATCAATTCGGCGGACTTCAAACGCCTGCCGTCTTGGAGGTGCTGGATGTCGCATCTCAGGTGGTTCGCAGCTACGGTCTGTTCATCTTGGGCGGCATTTTGATCGTTGTTGCGGGCGTCCCGCTCTTGCTGTACGCGCTAGGCGGCAAGGTGCTCTTGCACCGGTGCTTCGCTGGAATTCCATTCGTCGGCATGATGTTCCGATGCTCGGGACTGGCTGCGTTCTGCGAGCTCTTGGCGATGTTTGTCTCGGGGCAGCTTCCGCTAGCCGAATCGATTCGGCTGGCCGCAAGAGGAACCGGGGACGCGGATCTGAGCGAGCGGTTCGAGATGCTGGCTCAATGCCTGGAACGAGGCGGTGACGATACGGAGCTTTTCCGCCGCCTGGCGAGCATTTCGCCTCAGCTCGTTCACGTGTTTCACTGGAAGGACCGCGGACGCACGTTCGTCGACGCGCTGCGGGCCGCGGCACGCATCTACGAAAATCAGGCGCGGTTGCAAATCACGCTCTCGGGAATCCTGGTCGAGCCTCTCGTCGTGGTGGGTGTGTTGGGGAGCGTGGGGTTCTTTATTGCTGCCATGATCCTGCCCATGCTGCGGATGCTGACAACGTTCCTATGGTGAAAGTCGCGGCGATTTTTTATTCGGTCGTGTGCCTGCAGCTTTGCCTGGGGGTGGCGATGATCGCGACTGCGTCGATCGCCTCCAACCGGCAATTCAACGCCGGCAGCCGGGTGATCGACACGCTGTTGCGCATGATGGGGCGTGGCAGCATCGGTCTGGGTTTGTGGGGCATCGTGTGCGCCATAGGCGCGCCCTTCTTTCTCCCAGGAAGCCCTCAGTTTGATCTCTGGCGTTTCGTGGCATGCACCGCGGCCCTCGTTTACTCGGTTCTGATTCTCGCGGGCGGCTGGATGCAGGCGCGCGTCGCCACGTCGCTCCTAGTTCCGCCCCCAATCGAAGAACAGCGGCGGCGTGAATACCGCATCACGCTGTTGCGCGGGTTTGGCTGGACGCTGGCTTTGATGCCGCTGAGCCCGTTGGCGGGGATTTATTTTCTGGCGGCGGCACTGTTTGGCGGGACGCTTCGCGTGCAGCAGGAATGCCTGCTCTTGATCCTCGCCGTGGCGATGCGGACGCGGGCGCCGCTGTCGGAGGAGTGCGAGGCACTGGCCGACGCGTCGCGCGGCCGGTTTCGAAGACGCCTGCGCGGGCTGGCCGCCCGCCTGCGACAGGGCGATCGGCTCTCCGACGCGTTGCGTGCCGTCCCCGGACTGGCCCCCGCGCAGACGGTCACGGCCCTGCGTCTGGCCGAGGACTTGGGCAATGTCGCCGAGGTCGCCAACCAGGAGGCGCTGCGCCTGCGTCGCCGGGAGGAGGATCGGCTGCAAGGCCGATTCTCGATGGCCGGACTGAGCTTTTATGTTTGCTGTTTCTGTTTGTTCTCGGCGGGAATCCTGGGTTTTGTCGTGTTCTGGGTTGTCCCCCGATTCCTGAAAATCTTCCAGGACTTCCATGCGCCGATCCCTGGTCCCACGCGGCTGCTGGTCGACGTCCTGATGTTTCTGGGCAGCTATTGGTACCTGATCCCCGCCGGGATGCTGGCCGTGCTGGCCTGGGCCTTGTATGTGCTACTTCGTCGAGGAGGTTGGGCGGGACTCAATTGGAGCGTGGCAAGCTCCCTTTATCCCCGGCTGGAGACGCCGACAGTCCTTCGCGGCCTTGCGCAAACGGTCGTCTGCCGGCAGCCGCTCGCCCTCGGAGTCGAGTCGCTCGAAGTGCACCATGCACACCGGGGGATCCGCAAACGCATGCGAAGACTGCGTGAGCGAATCGCCCACGGATACAACAGTTTCGAACCGCTCGCCGATTCGGGCTTGCTCAGCCGCCAGGAGGCCGAGGCGCTGACGTGCGCCGAGCGCGCGGGGAACCTCGCCTGGGCTCTCGATTCGCTCGCCGAAAACATCGAACGCCGGCAGCGGTCGCTGTTGGAATCCTTCATCGAGACCGTGCAGCCGACGGTCATCGCGATTGTCGGACTGCTGGTGTGCGGTATTTGCGTGGGGATCTTTTATCCGATCATTCACATCATTCAGGTAAGCCTGTGAAGCGCGGAATTTGGCCCGCAGCCCATCGCATCCCCGCGTCGCCAACGCGTCGTTGCGGAACGACGATTTTCGAGGTCGCCGTTTCGGCCGTCGTGCTCGGCGCTGTCGTGACCACGGCGGCCCAGTTGGTGCAATGGTCGGTCCGTCTGCACCAGGCCGCGTTGAAGAAGCGCTGCGCGCTCGAGGCAGCAACCAGCGTGCTCGATCGAATCAGCGCACGGGAATGGGCGGCCATCACGCCCCAGTCTGCAAAGGACGCGTCGCTTCCGCCGGAGGTGAAGGAGTTTCTTGGCGACGCGCGACTCACCATCACCGTGACCGACGAAAGTAGCCAGCCGCGAGGCAAGGAGATTTCGGCCGCAGTCACCTGGCCCGACCACCTCGGCGCGCGGACGCAGCAAGTGCGACTGACCACGTGGGTCTTTCAGCCCGGAGTCGCCAAATGAGCAAACGCCACGGTTTTACTTTGGTCGAGCTGCTGGTGGCGCTTTCGGTCCTGGCGATCATCCTGCCGATGGCCGGAGGGACGGTCTTTTTCCTGCTGCGCGCCCAGTCGCAATCGGCCGAGTCGCTCCGCGACGCGCTGGCGCTCACGCAACTCTCACACACCTTTCGAAGCGACGTTCATGCCGCCAGGCGCGCCCAAACGGCGACCGCCTCCGACGGGATGACCTTGGACCTCGACGAGTCCCGTACGATTGATTACCGCGCCGAGCCGAACGGCTTCGTGAGTCGCACCGTGCGTCGCGGAAAGACGGTCGAACGGCACGAACAGTTCCGCGTCGGGGACGCCCGAATTCGGTTCGCGCTCGACGATCAGGGACGAGTGGCTGCCGTGACAATTTCGCCTCGACCCAAAGGATCGCCTGTCACGTGGGGAGAGTCGGCAGTTTCCGGTATTCGCATCGCGGCCGTTTGCGGTCGAAACTCGTCACCGGCCGCGCCGCGCGAAACTCCCGCTCGTCCGCCAGCATCTCGGAAAACCACTTCCTTGCCGAAGGCTCAAAAAACGCCATGAAGCGGTTCCCGTCTCGACGACGCAAAGTCGACCTCTCGGCGAAGTTGCCGCAAACGCTGACGCCGCCCCGTCGAGGAGTCGCCGCGCTGATCGCGCTTGTCTGCCTCTCGCTGGCGACCATCGTCGGCACGCTTTTGCTCCAGGCGGCTCTCGGCGAACAGGCGTATGTCAAACGGTTAGAGTTGGCCGCTCAAGGAGAATGGCTCGTCGAAGCCGGGTTCAGCCGCGCCGCGGCCCAGCTTGCCAAATCAAATCGGTACTCCGGCGAAACGTGGACGATCCCCGGCGCCACATTGGGCCGCGCACAAAACGCCCAGGTGCGGATCACGGTCGCGGCGAACGCGAGCTCCGCGAATAATCGGCACGTCGAAGTTGCGGCGAGTTTCGCCGGGATCAACGAACCGGCGATTACGGCGTCGCGCGATCTTTCGACGCGCTAAGTCCGCTGACCGCCATCGCGGGCTGGCTCAATCTCCTTGTGACGCGGGCAAAGAGAGCAGGTCGGCGTCTATAATCACCCTGCCGCCAGGGGTCTGTGGGAAATCAGGAAGAGAGTTCGGAATGCATCGCCTCAGGAATTACCAGCAAACCGGCGCGAGTCTCGCGACCATCGTCGGGGTCCTCTTGGCATTGGCATTGTCCACGGCAGGTTCCAACGCGGCGTTCGCAGGAGAAGATCCGGCGACCGCCAAGGCAAAAGACGCCGCCACGCAGAAGTCTGCGAGCCAAAAGCCAGATGCAAAGAATCCGACGCGCGTGCGATGGACGACCTCGCACGTCGTTGGCAGCCCCGAGCCGCCTACTCCCTACGTCGTTCGGCGGGCGTTCCCCGCGCTCAAGTTCGAGAATCCCGTCTACATGATCCCCGAGCCGGGGACCGACCGCCTGTTCGTCCTGCAATATCCGAAGGGCCTCATTTTCGCGATCCGCGACGACCAGAAAACGACCGAAGCAAAGCCGGTCCTCACGTTTCCCGTCGCCAAAGACGAGTCGTGTGAATGCCTGTCGATCACCTTTCATCCCAACTACCTGAAGAACCGGCAGATTTTCATCTTCGCCAACCTGCGCCGCCGAGAAGGGGCAAACGGGCAGCGGCAGGAGCGTGACACCATCTGGCGGTTTCGCGTCGCCTCGACTCCGCCTTACGCGATTGTGCCCGACAGCGGCGAGAAGCTGATCGAGTGGCTGTCGGCCGGACACGACGGCGGCGACATGGCCTTCGGGCCCGATGGCTGCCTCTACATTTCGGCCGGCGACGGCACCACCGGCTCCGACCCCGACATCACCGGGCAGGACCTCACCGACCTCAAGGCCAGCATCCTGAGAATCGACGTCGATCATCCCGATCCGGGCAAACCCTATGGCATTCCCAAGGATAATCCGTTCCTGCAGGTGCCGAAGGCTCGTCCCGAGATCTGGGCGTTTGGTGTCCGGAACCCCTGGCGAATGAGTTTCGACCCGGCCACCGGCAACCTGTGGCTCGGGGATGTCGGTCAGGATCTTTGGGAAATGATCTACCTCGTGAAACGCGGCGGGAACTACGGCTGGAGCGTGATGGAGGGCTCGCATCCGTTTTATCCCGATCGCAAGATCGGCCCGGCTCCAATTTCACCTCCCATTGTCGAGCATCACCACTCGGAGGCGCGCTCGATCACCGGCGGCTATGTCTATCACGGCAAACGACTGCCAGAGCTGGCCAATCACTACCTTTATTGCTGCTACCAGACCGGCACCGTGTGGGGCTTTCGCTATGAGAAGGGCCATGTGCTCGACCATCGCGTGCTGGCCAATTCGACCTACCACTGCGCGGCCTGGGGACGCGATCACGCGAACGAACTGTATCTGATTGCGCTCTCGGGCGAGATCTTTCAGCTTGATCGCAACCCGCGAGCCGGCGAGGGGGCGTCCAAGTTTCCGGAGCTTCTGAGCCAGACGGGGATTTTTGAATCCGTTCCCGATCAAAAACCTGCGTCCGGCGTGATTCCCTATTCCGTCAACGCGCCCGTCTGGCACGACGGGGCGAGCATGACACGGCTGCTCGGTGTGCCGAACGACGACACGATCAATCCCGGCTCGTCCCGTGGCTGGGACTTTTCGGATGGGGCCGTCGCGGCGCAGACCCTCTCGCTCGAAATGGAACACGGCAATCCGGCCAGCCGCAAGATCATCGAGACGCGGCTGATGACCCGCCACGCGGGGGAGTGGGCGGGCTACTCGTACGAATGGAACGACGAACAAACCGACGCGCGCCTCGTTCCCAAGGAAGGCAAGGAACGAAAACTCCGCATCCGCGATGCCGCCGCCCCCGGCGGGACGCGGCAACAGACCTGGCGGTTCCTCAGCCGGGCCGAGTGTATGGTCTGCCACTCGCGGGCGGCCAACTTTGTCCTGGGCCTCTCGACGCTGCAAATGAACCGCCCCAGCGAATCGAATCCGGCCGAGAACCAATTGGCCTGGCTGCAAAGGGCCGGCTACTTAAAACCGCCCCTCAGCTCGCCCCCCGAAAAGCTCTCGCGGTTGGTCAATCCGTACGATGCAACCGTGGCGCTCGAGCCGCGCGTTCGCGCTTACCTGCATGCTAACTGCTCGCAGTGCCACGTGGCGGATGGCGGCGGCAACGCGCGGATGGAGCTGGAAGTCAGCACGCCCCGCGAAAAAATGGGCGTGATTGGCGTCGTCCCGCTGCAAGGCAAGTTCGACATCCCCGAAGCCGAGATCGTCTTTCCGGGCGATCCGTTCCGCTCGGTGATGCTCTACCGAATCTCGAAACTCGGGGGAGGCCGAATGCCGCAGGCCGGCTCGAGCGTGGTCGATCGGGCGGCGGTCAAGTTGTTTCACGACTGGATCGTTTCGCTTCCCGCGCAAGATGAGAAGAATGCGGCCCGTCCGCATGTGGCCCAGCAGCGCCACCGCGAGGAAAAAGCCCTCGCCTCGCTGAAGTCGGCTCCGATTTCAGCGCCGGCCCGGGATCCCGCGATGGATCATCTTTTGGGGAGCACGAGCGGCTCGATGCGTCTGGCGCACGCTGTCGGCGAGAGCGCACTGCACCCGATCGTGGCCTCGCAAGCCGTCACCAGCGGGTCAGCCCATCCGAGCCCGGCTGTTCGCGATCTCTTCGAGCGATTCCTTCCCGAAGAACAGCGGATTCGTCGCCTGGGCACCGCGATCAACGCCCAGCAGCTCTTGGCGATCCCGGGCAACGTCGAACGAGGGCGAGACCTCTATTTCAAGAACTCGACCCTGATCTGCCAGAACTGCCACCAGATTGAGGGCAAAGGCCGCAAGGTGGGGCCCGAGCTGACCCACATCGGCAAGAAATACAACAAGCCTCAAATCCTGGAGAACTTGCTCGACCCCTCGAAGGTCATCGAAGAGAAGTACGTGGCCTACGCCGTCCAAACGCACGACGGCAAGACCCGCACGGGCCTGGTTGCGGAGCGGACCCGCGACGCCGTGACGCTCGTCGACGCCCAGGGAAATCTCGAGAAGATCCCCTTCAAGAACATCGAAGCCTTCGAGCCGCAGCGAAAATCGCTGATGCCCGATAACCTGCTCCGCGATTTGACTGCCGAGCAGGCGGCGGACTTGCTGGCGTTTCTG
>DASPSM010000150.1:0-8613 GCA_035623955.1 Planctomycetaceae bacterium | reverse complement strand
CGACCTCGGCACGCCGTTCAACTTCGTTTGCACGGCCGACATCATCGGCGGCAATTCGGGCAGCCCGGTGATCAACAAGGAGGCGGAGATCGTCGGGCTGATCTTCGACGGCAACATCCAATCGCTGGTGCTCGACTTCCTTTATACCGACAAGGAAGCCCGCGCCGTTGCCGTGCACTCGCTGTCACTGACCGAAGCGATCCGCAAGGTCTACGACGCGGCGCCGCTTGCCGATGAAATCACCGGCGGGCACTAAAGATCCCAAGCCGCGACCGGTGCAGGGTGGGATGGCCCACCCTGCGCTTTTCGTGACGGGCTAGTGGAGCGTCCGCTCAACCAGCTTGTCGAGTCCGTCCGGCGTCAAATCTCGCGCGAGGACTTTTCCGGCCGGATCGATCAACCAGAGCGAAGGAAGCAGTTCGACGCCGAACGCCGACAAGGCGGCGTTCTTTTCTCCCCAGGGACCGGCAAGCACCTGCGGCCACGAAGTCTTGATCTCGTCGATCGCGGCGCGCGCCTGGGCGTCGGTGTAATCGAAGTTGAGCCCGACGAAGGTCAGCCGAGCTTTGTGCTTTTCGTACATGCCCTTCAGCAGCGGCTGCGCGGCCATGCACGGCGCGCACCAACCGGCCCAGAAATCGAGGACCACGTATCGGCCGCGCAGGGCAGTCAGCGAAAAAGGCTGCTCCGTTGCCGTCCTCCCGCTGATTTCCGGCGCTTGGCTTCCGGGCGATGGAAACGCACAAGGCTTGACATCAACGAGGCCGAGATCGACCGGTTGATTGCCGACAGTGAATTCTTTGCGTGCGTGCGCCAGCAACAGTCCCCAACCGCAGGTCTGCGGCGGGCGGGCTCCGTGGATATCAACAAGCAACATGTATGTCCCCGGCGCCAGAGCGTCGAAAGTGAATGATCCGTCGGGATTCAAATCAGCGGCACTCGTCGGAATGGTCAGATCCTTTGAACTGGTTCCCTCGATGACCGATTCGAATTGCCGGTCCCAATCTGCCCGATCGGCACCCGCGGGTGCCTCGGTCCGTGGCCGAAGGCGCACGACGCGGACCCAGGATGTGCCAGTCTCGAACTTCAATCCGGGCGCTGGCGGATTGGCGGCAATCACGGGCGAAAGATCCGCGCGGCCTATGACACGGGGACCGTCGTCTCCCAGATTGACCAGGAGGGTCTTTCCGGGTTCGACGTGGACTATTTTTTCTGCGGCGTGGCCATAATTCGCCTGGGCGGCAATCCGCAATTGGTGGGCAGGGACATGGTCGAAGACGAAACGGCCGCTCTCATCGGTCGTTGACTGCAGCTCGAAATAGAGCCGATCGCGCGAGTCAGGGGCCATCCGGGGGCGGATCGCCTCGATCGAGACGGGCACCCGCGGACGAGCTTTTCCGCCCGGTCGAAAAGTCCCTTCGACTCGACTCCACGCAGTGAGCCGAATTGTGTCGCCAGAATGGAAACCAGTCGATGGAACGATCGCGTAACCCTTCTCGTGCAGCGCCAGGATCCGACCGGCCTCGGCCACCACAGGCAGTTCGAATCGGCCGGCCGAGTCGGCGACTGTCCGCACGTCGGCTGTGTAGACGAAGTTGTCATCGATCTCGGTCCCCCGGACCGCCGCGACGTTTTTCGGTCCCACGAAGCAAAGCCGAGTTCCCGAAGCCGGGCTGCCATCGGGAGCCAACACACGTCCGGCGTGAGCGGCTGCGGGCTTCATCTTGAGCAGAAAGGGCTCCTGTCGCTTTCCAGGCTCGACGGGCGGCGTGACAAGGGCCGCGTATCCCGGAGCGGTGATCTTTGCCGCAAAGCGATTCTTTTTCTCGCGATTGATCATCCAGTATTGGACCGGAACCTGGAATTGCCCGTTCTTCGTGTGGATTGGTTTCGCCGCTCCGCCCCAAAATCGACCGTCATCGCCGACCGCGCTGACGATCACGTTGATTTGCTCGATTGGTTTGAGGGTTGCCGCGTCGACGACGCGACCCTCGATGACGGGGTGTGGAAACAGGGGTACGTCGCCAACGTCGTCGGAATTCGATGCGATCGAGAAATGGATGAACATCCGGTCTTTCTTGCCGGCGGTCCCGGTGAGTGCGCCGAGGCGAGGTACGTGGTTCAAGGCAAACCGACCGTCGGGGCCGGATCTTGTTGAATGCGGGAGCATCCAGCCAGGAGCGCCCGAGACCTGCCAACCAATAGAGATACGCGAGCCGGGAATCGGCTTTCCCGTGTCGTCGATGGTTCTGCCGGTGACCGTTCGCCCCTTATCGAGAAGGAACCGCACGGGCTTCAGGCCCGGCGCAACGGGCACCAAAGTGATCGAAGGCGCGAACTCGTCGGCCTGCACGAAGAGGCTCTGTACCCCGGCCGGAATCCCACCGAGCGAGAATTCACCCGCCGTCCCCGTGCGCGTGGCATTGGAATCTTCGACCACCTCAGCGGGGTCAACGAGGAACATTTTGGGCCAGCCTGCGAAGATGAGGGCGTTGCTGACCGGCTTGCCCGAAGAATCCCGCACGCTGCCCGTGAAGCGCACACCGCGTTTCATAACTTGCACGGCCGATCCGTCTCTCAACGAGTCGATCGCCGGGTGTTGGGGCCGCAAGTTGAAGTGAAACCCGACGAAGTCGGGGTGATCCAGCTCGATTTCTGGTTGGTCGAGGCTGGCTGGCAGCCGCACCGACCAGTGGCCTTGCGCGTCGCTCAGCGCTTGAGCGCTCCAGTGCCGGGCTGAGATCATGACCAGCACGCCCTCGATCGGCTGGCTCTGTTCGTCAATCACGCGCCCCGAATACCAAACGAGTTTGGGTGCCTTGCCAGCCGTCGGTCGCGCCGGCTGTCGCTGCACGAGATCGGGTAAATTCACGGTCGCGCGACTCGGCATCGGAACGGTGGCAGTCGACTCGCCCGTGGCCAGCGAAACACTTACGGCATATCCCGGCCCCGCGGGCAGCAGGGCGGCCCCGATGATGAGCCCCGATGCATCGGTTTTGAGTGGCGCCTGGTAGGAAACGCCGTTCGGCCCGGTGAGATGCAGCGTCACGTCAGCGCTCTCGACAGCTTTGCCGTCTGGATCCACAACCCAACCGAGCGCTTGCGACGCGTCGCAATTCAAAATCAAGCGCAGCTCGCCCGAGGAGGCGGGACTGATCGGGGCGAGGCCGACGCGATTGGAGCGCCGCGAGATCGCGATAATCGCCGTAGCGTCGTTGGGGACTTTGTCGAGCGTGAATCGCCCTTGGTTGTCGGAACGCGCACCGTTCCAGAAATTGGTTCCTGCCACCGCGACATACGCATGGCTCACGGGAAAGCCCGCGCGGTCGACGAGAATTCCCGTGATCGAACGCGTAGGAGTCGTCGCTCTGACTGCGGGGGCGGCTTTGGAATTGTTGTTCTGGGATTTTTGCTGAGCGCCCGCCAAGTTTGCGGCAGCGAGGGTCCCCGCGCACGCCACTGAGATCCCGAGCCAGAGCTGCGCCTGCCAAACGGACCGTCTGAGCGAATGCATAGCACCCTCCGAAGAGTTTGCGCGGCACAGAGCAGCCAGAACGCTGATACAACTGTTCTCGCGGGCTGTCGCATCCGCCGGCCGTGCCGACATCATACCGCGATCGCTCGATCGATTTCGACCAGATTCCGACGCTGCGCTTTTAAAGCGTCAGGCCGCCGGGAGAAGCAGGGGCGAACGGCCGCGCTCCGAATGCGCGGGGACGACCGCGTTTCGCCCCAAGAGCTGCATCACGAGCAGCCCGCGGCCCCAGGTAAGCGAGCACGGCTCGGGCGTACGAACCTCCATCAGGAGGCGGTACTGGTTCCGGCTGGCGGCCACAAACTCGAAAGCGGCCTCCCGCGTGCGCTCGCAATTGCAGTTCTCAACCAGCAAGAAGGCGTTCTCCCCAAGGTGCGGCTCACATTCGGCAAGCCTGGGAGCAATCGGCTCGTGGGACTGTGCGCTCACCAGGCACAATCCGATCGGCCGCTCACCCAGCTGTGTCACGCACTGAGTGAAGCTCTCCGCCACAAAATGGCAACTGCCGCTGGATCGCTCGGAGAATCGTCGCACAAACGCGGCATGGGGTTGCTTCGCGTCGCGGTCGCGGATCCCGATGCAGATCTTGTCGTCGTTGCCGGCAATCGCCGCTAACAGCGAATCGCCGTCGCCCATTCCGAAGGCGACGAACGCCTCACGGTCGGCCAGATGAGCGACGCCTCGATTCAGAATCGCTCGAATGGCCAGCGGGGGCCCACCCGAGCCGACGCGAGTTCCCCGAAGCTTGCGGCGCATGTTCGAGCGGTCAAACGGCAGCCGCGTGTTGAGGGCGTCAAGCGGAACCGGCAGTCGTGCGAGCGCGGCGGCGGCAGCCCGCGATATCCGCGACTGTCTTTGCTCGGGCTGAACGAACCGGAACGAAAACCCTTGCAGATATTGCGGAAGATCCATGGCCCGAAAGATCGACGCTCGACGGACGCCCGAGGTTCGGGACCCATCGTCAAAACCACGCCGAACGAAAAGAAATTGTTAGCGGAAAGATAAACCGGCTGAGAGGCCGTTGAAGAGGGAGGGGATGATGGCTGAATCTCCAAGAGGGGTCAAGGGCAATCGCCGCGCGCGCCAACAGTCGCAGCTACTGCTTGACCGGGATCAGCTTCACGCCGCGCAGGTTCATCACGGACCTGTGCGCGATCTCGGGGGCTGAAATCTTCAGGTTGTACCAGTGCGATCCGCTCAGGTTGACCTCGCCCACGTTGAACTTCTTGTACATCGCGGTGCCGCCCGTGTCGGCGACCTTGAAAAACAGGGGCGTATCGCCCAGTTCGATCTTCACGGTGCTGCCCGCGTTGGCCAGGTCGCAGGAGTAATTGAGCTCGACCGCGTAGCGTCCCGCATCGATGGGAATGTGCCACAACACGAAGTCGTCCGGGTGCTGCCAATTGGTCAGAGTCGGGCGGTGATACACAATCTGACCGCCGACCAGAGCGAACTGCGAAGGCAGATCAACCGAGCCATCGGCCGTGACGTCGGCGGGGCGCGCATCGGGCTGGCCCGAGTCGGCCTGCTTGTGCTCGGCCAGGCGAACGAGGCCATAACCGATGCCCATCACCACGGCCACCACCACCGGAATGACGAGCAGCGATTTGATCAGCTCGAAGACCCAATTCTGAGTCGATACCGATTCGCTCACGTTCAAACTCGCAGAAAGATTCGCTGTTTGTAAAGGAAGAACAACACGATCCACTTCAAGAACAAGCCGCCGCTTTCCAGCAGCACGCCGTGCAGGTGGTGCGAAAAGACGAGCTGGGCCAGCCCGTCGAAATCGATCACCTTCTGACCGACGTAGACGGTGATGGCGTTCACGCCGATCACCACAAAGAAATAGGACCAGGCGCGAATCTCCCACACGTCGATGATCAGATAGAAGATGGACAACAGCAAAAGGCTCAGACCGCTGGTCATCAGCACGAACGAGCTGGTCCACAGGTTCTTGTTGATGGGGAAGGTCCGGTCCCAGGCGAGCGCGGCCGCCACGCAGGCGACGCCGGCGACGGCGAGTCCTACCGCCTTCATCATGCCGCCAAAATTGTCGCGACGGAGCCAATGGCCGGCCATCACACCGATCAGCACGGTGGCAATCGAGGGAATCGCCGAAAACAGTCCCTCGGGATCGCGCACGATCTTGTAGAGGTGGCCGGGCAGCAGGTGGCGATCGACGTAATCGCCCAGGTTCTGGCCGGGATAAAGGCTGCCGGTCTCGAATCCGGGGACGGGAATGTATTTGAGCGCCGCCCAGTAACCGATGAGCAGGCCGATCGCGGTGAGCAACTGATTGCGCGGCCGTGTGTGCAGCACAATCAAGGCTGCGAACGTGTATCCGATGCCGATTCGTCCCAGCACGCTGGGAAACCGCACGTGCGAGAAGTCGGAGACCAGATGTCGCGATCCCTCGGCCGTTTTGTCGAAGTGCAGCGTGAAGTCGAACCCCAAAATGCCGTTAATCACCAGCCCCAGCAGAATCAGCAGGATGCCCCGACGGATCACCCGGATGTGCAGCGCCAACGATCCCTGTCCCCGCGCGCGGTGGGAAGCAAACGAATAGGGAATCGCCACTCCCGCCACGAACATGAACAGCGGAAAAATCAGGTCGTACAGCGAAAAGCCGTGCCACTCGGGATGTTCGGTGTGTTTGTAGGCCAGCTCTCGGAACGTCGGATTTCCGCTTAAATTCGCGATCGCCCGGATCAGCTCCTCGCCGCCGATGATCCAAAACATGTCAAATCCGCGGAGCGCGTCGAGCGACCAGAGCCGGTCCGTCGGCGAAGTTTGCGGGCTGGACAAAATGGGCGTGTCGAACCGGCTGCGTGCGATGCCGCGAGACATTGGGGCTTTCCTCGACCAGGCGAATCCTGACTTCATTGGCTATTTGACACGCGCTGATGGAGGGACTACAAGGGTGAGAGCGATCACTTCCTTTCCGCACGGCTCGTGGATTTCAGTCACGGGGGAAACAGCATGGCTTCCCGGCCCATGGTTTCGGTGTACGTTACGGTCCTGGTCCTTGTCGCCCTGGTGTGCTTGTTGCAGGTCGCTCCCCAGCGCGGCACCCTGCGCGCGGCGCCCGAGCAAGCAGCCCCCGCGAAGGCATCGACCCCCGCTCGCTCGACTGTCTACACGATCAAGCCGGGCCCCAACGCGCAGCGCGAGTTTCTGTCGTCCCTGATCCAGTCGAGCCCGGGAGACATCATCGAGTTGGCCCCTGGGACGTTCAATTTCGACATGGATCTCGAAGTGTCGACCAACAACATCACGATCCGCGGCGCCGGCCTGGATAAGACGATCCTTTCGTTCAAGAACCAGCAGATGGGCTCCAAGGGGATCGAAGCGACCGGCGACAATTTCGTCATCGAGGACCTGTCGGTCGAGGACACGCGGGGCGACGCGATCAAAGTCGTCGGCTCGAAGAACGTCACCTTCCGCAACGTCCGCACGGCCTGGACGGGCGAGCCCAAAACGTCGAACGGGGCGTACGGTATCTATCCCGTTCAGTGCGAAAACGTGCTGATCGACGGCTGCATCGTCCGCGGGGCGTCCGACGCGGGCGTTTACGTCGGACAGTCGCGAGGCATCGTCGTCAAGCACTGCAAGGTGTTCGAGAACGTCGCCGGGATCGAAATCGAAAACTCCTTCGACGCCGACGTGTTCGAGAATTACGCCACCAACAACAGCGGCGGCATTCTGGTCTTCGATCTGCCGGGGCTCGATCTGCACAACGGCGGGCGCGTGCGCGTGTTCCACAACAAGGTGCCCAAGAACAACCACGCGAACTTCGGCGCGCCGGGCTCGAGCGTGTCGAACGTCGCGCCGGGCACGGGCGTGCTGCTTTTGGCGATGGACAACGTCGAAATCTTCGAGAACGAGATCACCGACAACCAGACCTGCGGGATGCAGGTGATCAGCTACATCCTCACCGGCAATCCCATCCATGATCCGCACTACGACCCGTATCCCGAGCACGCCTACATCCACGACAACCATATTTCCGGGGGCGGCAAGCAGCCCGGTGGCCGTTACGGCAAGGCGCTGGCCCAAATCCTCGGCGTGCCTTTCCCCGAAATCTTTTATGACGGAGTCGTCAATCCGAAGCGGCTCGTAAACGGAAAGCTGCCGGAGGAGTACGGCATTCGCTTCGAGCGCAACGGCAACGTGCCGTTCGCCAACATCCATTTTGATGAGCTCACGCCCGAAAAGATCGCCTCGGGCAAGGCGCGGATCGACCGCGACATCGCCGCCTACACCGGCAGCTATCCGCGGCTTCCCGAGATTCAGCTCAAGCCGCACGCCCCGGCCGACCCCGCCAGCGACCAGTCGGCCGCCGTCTATCGTTCGGCCCCCAAGAAACTGTCCGAATACGGCCTGTTCAAGGGGAACGGCTCGACGCAGGAGCCCGTTGCGGGAGTGATTCCGTACGACATCAACACGCCGCTGTTTTCCGATTTCACGTCCAAGCACCGCTTCGTCAAGCTGCCCGAAGGATCGAGCGCCGCCTATAGCGAGAACGATGCGTTCGATTGTCCGGTCGGGTCGCTCGTGGCGAAGACCTTCACCTATCCGCACGATGCCGCCGATCCGTCGAAGGGCGAACGGCTGCTGGAAACGCGAATCCTCGAACGTAAGCCGGCCGGCTGGTATGGCTATTCCTACCTATGGAATAACGAGCAGACGGAGGCCACGCTGGCGCTCGGCGGCAGCACGATCGAGTCAAGCTGGAAAGGCGCCGACGGCAAAACGCACGGCAACAACTACATCGTCCCGCACGCCAACCAGTGCAAGAGTTGCCACGTGGCCAACGGGAAGACGTTCCTGCCCCTGGGCATCAAGGCGCGGAACCTCAACAAGGAATTTTCCTACTCCGACGGAAAGGAAAACCAGCTCGCTCACTGGACGAAGGCCGGTGTGCTCAAAGGCGCGCCGGAGCCGGCCAAGGCTCCCCGGGTCCCCAAGTACGACGATCCTTCGACCGGCAGCCTCGACCAGCGAGCCCGTGCGTGGCTCGACGTCAACTGCGCCCACTGCCACAACCCGGCCGGCCCCGCGCGCACGACGGGACTCGA
>DASPSM010000115.1:0-3933 GCA_035623955.1 Planctomycetaceae bacterium | reverse complement strand
CCAGCAATCGATCGCGTATGACCTGATTGTCGGCCCCAAAGGGAGCGACATGCAGCTCGTGCTCAACACGGTCTATCGCGTGAGCGCCCCGCTGCAGAATCTGCCTTACCTTTATTATCAAGAGCTGAAGAACGATCCCCGCGTCGTGCTGGCCGTCCCCTTCTGCCTGGGTGACACGACCGAAAAGGGGGGCTTTCCCATTGTTGGCACCACCGAGGAATACTTCGAGCACCCTTACACGCCAGGCGAGGAGTTCCGGCTTAAAGGCGACGGTTTCAAGAGCTCGTTCGACGCGATCATTGGTGCCGAAGTCGCTCGTGCGAATGAATGGGACCTCGGCACGCAGTTTCAGCTCGTGCATGGCGGCGCCGAATCGCATAAGCACGAAGAAAAGTTCACGGTCGTGGGCGTCCTGGCACCGACTGGCACCCCCAACGACAAAACCGTGTTCATCCATTTGAACGGCTTTTACGCGATCAGCGGACACGATGCCCCACTCAAAGAGGCCGTCAAACGCTGGCACGAGTTCAGCGGCCGGGGGACGAGCGACTCCGAAATCAACGCCGCCGCCGCCGAATGGGCCCAGAAGTGCGGCATCCCGATCGAAGAGCCCCCGCACGCGCCCGGCGAGCACCATCATCACCACAAATCGTGCGACGTCCAAAAAGAGGTCACCGCCATTCTGGTGAACATGAAGAGCGTCGTCGCGGCCTCCATGTTCAACGGCGAGATGAAGCGCGGCTACAAGGTGCAGGCGGTCAACCCCATCGTCCCGATGCAGCGGCTGATGAGCACCATTCTGGGCAACGTGCGAACGGTCCTCATCGTGCTGACGGCGCTGATCATCATTGTCTCGGGCGTCGGCATCTTTGTGAGCATCTACAACTCGATGTCGGACCGCCGCAAAGAGATCGCCATCATGCGGGCCCTGGGCGCCCAGCGTCGCACGGTCTTTTCGATCATCCTGGCCGAGTCGATCCTGCTCTGCTTCGGCGGCGGAATTTTGGGCATCCTGCTCGGGCACGGGCTGGTCTTCGCCGCGGCCCCCATCGTGCAGCAGCAGACGGGCCTGTTGATCAATCCCTTCGCATTTGAAGAGATTGAATTCGTGCTGCTCCCGGCCCTGATCGCGCTGGCCTCGGCGATCGGCATCGTGCCGGGCCTGTCGGCGTATCGAACCGATGTGGCTCGGGCGCTGGCTGACTGACAAACTTGCTGCGCGCTGGCGGAATGTCAGTTCTCAAAATGGCCGGGGGCGGCCTCTTTCCCACTGCATGCTAGAATGCAAGGTAGAGGTTTATGCATGTCACTCGTGATCGAACTCATCCCTGACGATGAGCAAGGCGGATTTACCGCTCGTATTCCCGATATCCCGGCCTACGGCGAGGGTGACACGGAGGAAGCGGCAATCGCCGATCTGCGCGAAGCAGTCAGCGGCTACATCGAGACCTTCGGTCTGGACGACGCGCTCGCTCGCGTCAGTCAGCCGTCGACGCGCAGAATTGATTGGGACCTGGCCGAGCTCGCGCGTGGCTAAACTACGCCGGATACCCGGTCGGGAGATCACATCAAATCGTCACTGCGCCTCTGTCTCCACCACCGTCAGCTCAATCCGCCCCAATACGCGGATCAGCGGCAAGAAGCTGGTTGTGGGGACGGGGCCGTTGTCGGCGAAGCTGGACTCGGCCAGCTTGATGTGGGCGGCTCCGATGCCCGCTTCGCCGTTGCCGAAGATCGCGTCGAGCGGCACCCAGTGATCGCCCAGAAGGGCTTCAACCCACATGTGCCCCGAGAAGGAGCACAAGGGCTCGACGTAGACGAGGCCCACCGCGATCTTCGACGGAATGTTGCGGGCCCGCAGCATGGCCGCCAACAGGACCGAGTGCTCGGTGCAGTCGCCCTGCAGCGAGCGGGCGACTTCGGCGGCCGACGCCAGGGCCGTCGAAAAGTCCTTTTTTTGCAATTCGCGACCGACGTATTTTTCCATTGCGATGGCGATCTGCGACGGCTCGACCAGGTTGCGGGCCGCCCGATCGACGTGATTGAGCACTTCACGATCGTTGGATTGCAAAAACTGCGACGGCTCGAGGTACTGCCGATCGACGCGGATGCTGCGATGGCTCGGGGTCGGGCGCGCGTTGCGGACGGTGATCTCGCACTCGTCCGGGCCCTTGCGAATCACCTTTTGATTGGCGTCGTTGAAAAAGAAGGGGGTCGGATCCTCTCCCTTCATCTTGACGTGGTAGACGGCCCGCGTGGTGAAGTGGGCCCGCGGGATCGGCGTCGATTTGACGAGCGCGCTCACCGCGATGTCGAGCCCTTCGCCGCCGATCTCTTTGAGGGCCACTTCGGCCGGGACGGTGTAGGTCGTCAGCGTCTGACCGAGCATTTCCGTCGTTGTGACAACTGGTTCGCCATGCTCGTCGAGATAGACCTCGATCGGCGATTGGGGCATCACCGATTCGACCATGCTGACGCGCAGCAGCGTCCGACGCTTGCCGTCCAGGCCGGCGACCGATTCGCGACGCATGGCCCGGAACCGCACATCGGAAACTTGCATCTGCTCCGGCATGAAAACGCGCAACGTCACCGCGTCGCCCGGCTTGAAGGGATGCAGGCGCGGATAACGATCGGCGAATTCCGACGATTTCGTCCCCGCCTCCCACGGGAGCGAAAACTCCTTCGAGGCCCCGGCAACCGTGCTCTCGCCGACGAGGTAATTGCCCCGCACGCGGGCGACCGTGCGCGTCGGGGCGGCCGGCGGATTCCTGACTTCATACACGAACGATTGCAGCTCGCCGCCGAAAAGCTCTTCTTCTTCCTGCCGCGTTTCGATCGCGAGTGTCTGGCCGAAGCGCTTGATCGTCAGGTGCGTCTCGGCGTCGGTCTTGATCAGAGCCTTGCCGTCGATTTGGACGGGCCGCGTCAGAGTGTGCGAGTACCCCATGCGGCTCTTGCCCAGATAGGCGACCTGCCAGATGTCGCTCGTTCCGGCGGGCGGGGCCGGCCGGTTATCCGCCGATGCGCGGCTTCGCCGCGGCGGATCGGCTTGGACGACGGCACAAGTTGCGAGAACAACAGCCAGGCCCAGGGCGATGAGATTCCTTTTCATCGTCGGTCACCTACTCCCTTTCTACGCAGTCCCAAGACAGCGGCTCGCCGCGGCGGATGGCGCGGGCGGCCCGCTTGCCGAGAAGTTTCGGCAGCTCCTTAGGCGGCAATCCGTGCCCCGGACGGATCGAACGCACATTGTGTTCGGTGAAGGGCTCGCCCGTGGCGATCTCGGCGACAGCGAAGAGCGAGCGGCGAAAGACGCGGCTTTTTTCCTCGGCCGGACTCAAGCCGTAATGCACGCTGCCGAGCGCCGCTTCCGCCACGCGAATGGCCCGCACCATTTCGGCAAATTCGTCCGGCTCGAGCGAGAACGCGCTGTCGGGTCCGGGCGTCTTTCGCGAAAGCGTAAAATGCTTTTCGATCAGGCAAGCCCCCAGCGCGACGGCCACCACCGGACAGGCGATGCCCAGCGTATGGTCCGAGAGCCCGACCGGGCAGCGGAACGTCGACGCGAGATGGGGAATCGTGCGGAGGTTGGCTTCTTCGGCCGGCGCGGGATAGGAGCTGGTGCACTTCAGCAGGGCAAACTCGCGGCAGCCTGCCTCTTTGAGCGCGCCGACGGCTTCGGTGATTTCTTCGAGCGTCGCCATCCCGGTCGAAAGAATCACCGGCCGACTTGTGGCGGCGACTTTGCGCAACAAGGCATAGTCGATTAGCTCAAAGGAGGCGACCTTGTGCGCGGGGGGATTGAATTGTTCCAGAAAATCGACGGCCGACGCGTCGAAGGGCGTCGAAAAGCAATCGATCTCCAACCGCCGTGCCTCGGCGAACAGATCGGCGTGCCATTCCCAGGGGGTGGCAGCCTCCTCGTAGAGGTCA